>JAHDBX010000189.1 GCA_020630145.1 Gammaproteobacteria bacterium
AAACACATGTTATTTATATTACAGGTAATCATGACGAATTCTTAAGGCGATACAGTAATAGTGACTTTGGTACTATTCAGTTGGTTGATGAATTTCAACATAAAACTGTTGATGGGCGTACGTTGTTAGTTACCCATGGTGATAAGTATGATGTGGTTGTGCGCTATCATAAGTGGTTAGCGTTTTTGGGTGATAATGCTTATAACATATTGCTAGTGGTCAATCGTTGGTATAACTATGTTAGAGAGAAGTTAGGTTATGATTACTGGTCTTTATCTGCATATTTAAAGCACAAAGTGAAACAAGCCGTCAGTTTTATTGGTGAATATGAAGAGGCTGTTGTACAGGAATGTGAAAAGCGGGGTTGTGATGGAGTGGTGTGTGGGCATATACACCATGCAGAAATGAAAAAAATTAACAACTCATATTATTACAATTGTGGGGATTGGGTTGAATCCTGTACTGCACTTGTTGAAAACTATAGCGGTGAAATTGAAATAGTAAAATGGCTGGAGGTTGATAAGAAAACCTTCAACTCACAAAATAGAAAAGAACCTAATGAGGTCGTAGCATAATGAAGTTACTATTAATAACCGATGCATGGAACCCTCAAGTTAACGGCGTGGTAACGACCTATAAGAATGTCATTGAAGGCCTTGCAAAAAAAGGTATTAGTACAGAGGTTATTCACCCCGGGTTATTTACAACTATGCCTTGCCCCGGCTATACCGAAATCAGTTTGGTGTTAAATTTTTGGAAGTTGAAAGAACTTATAGAAAGTGCAAATGCAGATTATATTCATATAGCTGTTGAGGGTCCTCTAGGCTTAGCAGCTAGATACTACTTAAATAAGCAAAAACTACATTATACTACCGCTTTTCATACACGCTTCCCTGAGTATATAAATAAACGTTTACCTTTTATTCCAGTTAAATGGGGTTACGCTTTTATGAAGTGGTTCCACAAACGGAGTAGTATTATCTTGGTTACCACGAAAAGTATGCAGCAAGACTTAGCCCGTTATGGTATGAAAAGAATGGTTGTTTGGGGTAGAGGGGTTGACACAGATTTGTTTCAACCCAAGGAAACATTGCTGAGTAAAAATAAAGAGCCTGTTTTTATTAATGTAGGCCGTATTGCTGTTGAAAAGAATATAGAAGCGTTCTTACAGCTTGATTTACCGGGTAAGAAAGTAATCGTGGGAGATGGCCCAAGTCGTAAAGCATTAGAAAAAAAATACCCAGACGTTGAGTTTGCGGGTTATAAATATGGCAAAGAGTTAAGTGCCTGTTATGCCGAGGCAGATGTGTTTGTATTTCCTTCAAAAACAGATACATTTGGCTTAGTGATGTTAGAAGCAATGGCCTGTGGTGTGCCCGCGGTTGGTTATCCAGTACCCGGTCCAATAGATGTAATAAAACAGCATGTGACAGGCGTGATTAGTAAAGATTTGCGTAAAGCATGTTTGGACGCATTAGAGCTAAACCGGGATGATTGTCGCCAACATGCATTAAATAATAACTGGTCTAGTTGTGCAGAAACTATGCGTACAAATTTGGTGGCAGCTAAGTAAGCTAGCCAGAGCATGATAAGCAGCTATTTGCAGGTAATTACGCTAAAAAAAATAGCTAAGCTATGAAATAATAGGCCATATACTCATAATACGGCCTGTAATACATTGCAAGACTCACAAGATTCACTGTTTTCAATTATAGAGAAACAACAGCAAGACCACTTTGAGCAAGGCGCACCTTCGCTGGCACAAAGACGTCAAAAAATATATACAGCTATACAGTTGTTGCAAGAAAATGCAGATGCCATTATTGATGCCGTGAACCAGGACTATGGTTTTAGAGCGCGTGATTTAACGCGTTATGCTGATATAGACTCTGTTGTTAGCACATTGCAGTATGCCCATAAGCATGTAAAAGCTTGGATGAAGCCGCAGAAACGCTCAGTTGGTTTAGCCAAATGGTTAAAAGGCGAACGTGCGTATATAGACTACCAGCCATTAGGTTCCATAGGTGTTATGGCGCCGTGGAATGGCCCCGTTGCCCTACTGTTTTTATCCCTTGCGGGCATTTTCGCTGCTGGTAATCGCGTAGTATTAAAGCCATCACATCAAACGCCAAAAACAGCCGCCTTAATTCAAATACTTATTAGTCAGTACTTTAGGCCTGAACAGGCTGTGGTAGTCAGTGGTGATGTCAATTTTGCACAAATCTTCGCATCGGCGCCTTTTAATCATTTATTGTATACAGGTAACAGCTATATTGGTGCTCAAGTGATGGGCGAGGCTGCCAAGCAGCTAACTCCTGTTACCTTGGAGTTAGGCGGTGCATCCCCCGTCGTAGTTGGTCAAACGGCCAATTTACAAGATGCTGTAAGTAAAACCTTGCAAGCTAAAATGGTCAATGCTGGGCAAATATGTATCGCACCTGATGCGGTGTATATACACGAATCACAGCTGTCACAGTTTATAGAGTTTGCTAAGTATGCAGCCCAAAAGCTTTACCCTGAAGGCCTTAAAACGACTGATTATCCCGCACTATTTTCAGATGAGCAGTTTACACGCGTACACAATTTGTTAGAGGATGCAAAAGCACAACAAGTTGATGTGATTGGCTTATTAACTGATCAAGATTGTAGTGGTGCACCACATCGCTCATTAGCGCCAACCTTATTGATTAATCCATCACTCGAGGCGCAGGCCTGTCAGCAAGAAATCTTTAGCCCAATACTTAGAGTGCATACTTATAAGCAAGTCAATGAGGTGATTGAGCATATTCAACAAACACAAACACCTCTAGCTTTATACTATTTCGGTAGCGATAAGGCCGAGCTGAATTACTTACTTGACCATAGTCGCTCAGGTGGTGTAACGATTAACGATGTAATGGTGCATGCTTTTACGCCCAATTTGCCTTTTGGCGGCGTAGGCCGTAGTGGTATGGGGCGTTACGGTGGTTTGGAAGGTTTTCGAACATTTTCTAATGCGCGTGCAATTTATCGTAAAAAACCGTGAATTTAAGTCTATAGTATAAATTCTTCATCTATTCGCTGGTTGGTGTTACAATCGCGCGCCCTTGAATTGACAGTAATCAGCACTATGTATAAACGAACGGAATCGTTGAAAAAACTATGAAAAAACTCTACCGCGTAAAATTTATCTCAGGCGACAAGCTCTACGAATTATTTGTTAAACACGTATACCAAGCAGAAATGTATGGCTTTATCGTGCTTGAAGGTTTTGTATTTGGTGAAAATACTATAGTAGTGGTTGACCCCAGTGAAGAAAAGCTTAAAAATGAGTTTGAAGGTGTAACGGCAGCGCATATCCCTATGCATGCCATATTGCGTATCGACGAAGTTGAAAAGCATGGTACAGGCAAAATTTCATCATTAAATGATAGTGGTAATGTGACTAAATTTCCTTCGCCTATATATACACCTAAAGGTGGCGGTGAGTCGCCTGAGTAAGTAGTAAACACAATTTCGGAGAAATGGCTGAGTGGCTGAAGGCGCACGCCTGGAAAGTGTGTATACGTTTATAGCGTATCGAGGGTTCGAATCCCTCTTTCTCCGCCATATTAATAAAAAGGCCTTCCTTGTGGAGGTCTTTTTTTTTGTGCTTGCTGTAGTAGGTTTTGACAAATTCTTAGGTTCGAAAAGACCGTTAGGAACGATTTTTATCAATGCGACCTTTTTCGTATTTACCCGAAGGGCGAGGGCATGGATAGTCCGAGTAATCCCTCTTTCTTGGTAGTCTAGAACGTACTACGCCATACCTTCGCAACCCACTATTTAGCCAATGGGGGTGATATACTCGAACTCAAAGAAATACTAGGGCATACCAGTATAAAAACGACTGAGAAATATTTACATATCATTCGGTCAATGAGGGCTAAGGCATCGGAATTGAATCCGGTGGCTATGCTTAAAAAGAAACAGCAAAAGCACGCGGCTTAAATAATTAAATCTCACCTTTTTAAGTGAAACTAAATGCATTTGAGTTGCGATGTTAGTTGCGGTATGGTAAAAAATTAGCTTTATAAAATCTATTAGGGAATCGAATGAAAAAAATCATTTTTTTAGGGTTATTGTTATTAACAAACGTAGCTTATAGTGATCATTTAACTAATCTCGAAATTAAGGATGTGATAGCGGGTGAATCAAGTTTATTTCCTGATGCTGCATGGTTTAGGGTACAGGGCTTAGTAGGGAATGCCAATTGTCAATATGCCCCCCAAAATGTAACGCTATTTTATGCTAAAAATGACGGCGTGTTGAGTGCCGATAAAGCACTTTCAATGTTAATGGCAGCGCAACTGGCTGGTAGAACAGTAAGTATTCAATATGTATCAGATCAACCTAGATCAGATTTGTGGGGGTTTGGTATATCTGGTTGTGAATTACGTCGTATAGTAATCAATTAATTTGGACACCCTGTGGACACCCGAATTAAAAGCTGTAGTAAAATTTTAGTAAGTAATTGATTTAATTAAAAATAAAAGAGGGTGGCTTTCTAAATATTTGGCGTTCGAATCCCTCTTTCTCCGCCATATTAATAAAAAGGCTAGCTTTATTTAGATAGCCTTTTTAT
>JAHDBX010000190.1 GCA_020630145.1 Gammaproteobacteria bacterium
CTAATAGAAAACGGCTTTCAGCATTTGAAACAACAGATGAAGTATTAAATAGTTACTATGATACGCTGATTAAGTTTAAGCCACGTTATTTATATGGTTATGTTTCTGTTATTGAGCTATTTGTACAGTATTTAAAAAAACATAATCTAAAGCTGCCTGAGTCGGTTACCTCGATTATTACAACATCTGAGGTGTTGACGGATAGTATTCGTGAATTTGTAGAGTCTTATACCAAGCTAAAAGTGTTTAATGAGTATGGCTGTGGAGAAGTGGGTTCTATAGCGCATGAGTGTTCGCATGGCAATATGCATCTTATGTCGGATAATTTGATAGTTGAAATATTAGATGATAAGGGTCAGGCGAGTAATATAGGTGAAATTGTTGTTACAGATTTATTTAATTATGCAATGCCATTGATACGCTATAAATTATCAGATTACGCTGAGTTGCAAAGTGGCAGATGTAGTTGTGGTGTCAGTCTGCCTATGGTGAAAAAAATATTTGGCCGTGCATATGACATGATTATTAAGTCTGATGGTAGTAAAGCACACCCTGAGTTATTAATGTATGTTTTTGAAGATTTAAAGGAAAAAGTCAAAGGTGTTGAGCAGTTTCAATTAGTACAAGACGCGAAAGATCATTTTACAATTAATTTGGTCTTAAGCAGTGATGCTGAAGATATGAGTGTATATCAAGATATGCTGGTTAAACGTATTGACCAAGAATTAAAGCATGCTTATCAATATACTTTTAATAAGGTTGATGAAATTCAGCGAGAGAAGTCAGGGAAAATTCGTTTAATCAAATCTTGCTTAGATCAAACTTGATGAGGATCATTTATGTTAGTCGTTAATGTTTTTCCAGATACAACTTCTAGGCATGTTTCTCATGTTTTAACTGGCTTAAGTGAGCTGGCTGCCAATAAACAGATAAAGCTAAGGTATAAAACGAAATTTGATGGTTATACCTTAGAGCCTAAAAGCAGTGGCATACTGTTTTTTGAGGTGTTGGATGAGGATTCTGGAAGTATAAAGAAAGTTTGTGTTGACATGATGGATTCTGGCAAGGTTATTTTTGATGACAGATTAGCATTGTGTGACGTTTACTTTAAGCGCAGTTATGATGCAGATTTTCTAGATAGCGGTGTAGATGCTAGTCAACGGCATAAAGTCAAACCTTACGGTTTATATTTTGCATGCAAAAGTATTCATCATAAATCTGAGTATGAATATTTGTATAAATATGTGCTGCTTAATAAGAAGAAGTTCTTTTCTGATTTTTCGTCATTAAAACGTGCTGTGCTTTTGTTTAAGAACCCAGTGAAAAGTACTTTGTACAAGTTAGGCTTGGTAAAGTCGTTTTCATACTTGGTTGACCCTCGTTCTTATGAGTCTGAACCCGATCAAAGTTCGTCAAGCAACGTTATGTATTTCACTCGAGTATGGGAAAGATATGCCTAAAGACAGTCGTGATTATGTAGCAGAGCTCAATCAAAGTAGATTGTCCTTAGTGAGGGCATTAAAAGAAAATTTGGGTGAAAACTTTACTGGCGGTATTATGGAAGATGCTTATTCAAAGCAAGTATGCCCGGATGTTGTTGTTCCAATTGAAATATGCACACGAGAAAATTATTTACAGCTGATGAAAAAGGCGGACATCTGTATTGCTACGACGGGTTTATATGGTTCAATAGGGGCTAAGTTGCCGGAGTATTTGGCGGCAGTGCGTTATTAGTGAGCCTTTGCACTATAGTCTTCCTGAGCCCTTATTGAAAGGTATTAATATCGATTACTTTGCATCAGATGCTGAGTGTATTCAAATATGTAAAAATTTAATTGCTGACAATCAGTTAGTGGTTGATATAAAAAATAACAATCACAAATTTTACAAAAACAATGTCAAACCAATTATGCAATTAAAGAATAGGTTAGATAGTTTATTTGCATAAGCTACTTTACTTATTCGTAATAGGAGTGAAGTCCTTAAAACCTTTTGTATATAAATGTTTAACTAATCTACTGCCAAAAATTTTCTCGCCAATATCACTTAAGTGTCGCTGGTCTGAATACGTGAGTTTGTCATTATGTATAAAGTCTTTGGGTAAATTTAAGTTAAATCCCTCGAACTTGCTTATATAGATAATGTCTTTTTGGGCTAGTTTTTCAGAAAACTGTTCGTCAACATACTGGGTTAGCGCTATAGTATGTTGCGAAATATTGTTTTCTATCTGAGGTTTTAGCTCTACCGTATGCAGCAGCTTTATAGGTGGCTTTTCCATTGGGGGCAGCATGCCAATCATAATAACTTCGCTTGATACACGCTGGCTCAATTTGTCTAGGTAGTTAACAACTTGGTCGACATGAGGGATAGATAGGTCATTTTCTGATGCTGAGTGCATATCAGTAGCAAATAAACGATCAGGTGTTTGGGTATATAATATAGATGATATTGAATTCGTATTCTTTTCTAAAAACGTTAATAATTCTTCATATTGGCATTTGGGCGGATTCTTGATTTGACCTATAAAATCATGTGCTCGGCAAAAGCCTCGAGATATACTGGCAACAAACTTATTTAATGTGCTTGATGCAACTGTATTATAAAGATCCATGCCGTGGCTGCCGCCAATAATGAATATGGCTTTGCCGTATTTTTGGCTGCAACGCGAAAATTTTTCTTTAAATTCTTTATTTAAATTACTCGACCAAATTTTGCATTCATCGCTATACATTTTTTGATTCTTATGTGCATTATGCGCGTTTATAAGAACACTGTATCGTTTCATGTCTTCTGGAAAAAATAGTTTTTGCCATTTACTGTTTGTGTAAAAAAGTAGGCCAATAGTCAATGTTAAAAACAAAACCAGAGTTGAAAGTATAAATATTTTCTTGTGCTTAAATTTGCGCTTGTTTCTAAAAGGTGCTTCAACAAATCGCCATGTGAGATAGCTTAGTATATAAGTTAGAAGCAATAATAGTATTTGGAGTGTTGGGCTTAAGTGTAAGCCAGTCTTTAATTTAACTAATGCAAAGATAGGTTGGTGCCACAAGTACAGGCTATAGCTAACAAGCCCTATGTGCACAAGAAGTTTTAGTTGTAAGAATTGACCGCAATAATTTCTCTCGCTGGCAAAAAGTATAATGAGTAAGCTGCCCAATACAGGAATAATAGTTAGTATGCTTGGGTGAGGCGTTTCTGGAATAAATAAAAAGTATGATCCTAATACCATCAGCAAGCCAGCAATAGATAGGCTGGACTTAACACGGTCGCTTATGTTTGCAAGCTTCTCATGGCCAACTAAGATGGCTCCAAATGATCCAAATAGTAGTTCCCAAGTACGACTAGGGATCAAGTAGAAATTGCCTGTGGGTGAGTTGCGCCAACCCCATTCTGCGATTATTAAACTCAATAGCGTAAAAAACACTAAACTATAAACAAAGTATTTTTTATCAAAAGGGTAAACGATCATCGCTAGTATTGGGAAGAAAAGGTAGAACTGTTCCTCTACAGCTAGGCTCCATGTATGAAGCAGTGGTGATAACTCTGAGGTATCACCGAAATATCCTGATGTTAAGTAAAAGTAAATATTAGAGGCAAATAAACTCACGCTAATCGCGCTTTCGCCAAAATCTTTTAGTATATTCGGTGAGCTTGAAAATAAAGGCAAGAATAAGGCGGTACAAACAATAACTAAAAATAGTGCTGGCAGTATCCTACGCGCTCGTCGCTCGTAAAAGTTGAATAGTGAAAATTGCTTGTTTGCAATTTCATCAATAATAATCTTCGTAATTAAGAACCCGCTGATAACGAAAAATACGTCGACACCCAGGTAACCACCATTTAGGTAAGGAATGCCTGCATGAAAGAGTAAAACAGGTATAACGGCTAGTGCTCGGAGGCCATCGATTTCGCGTCTATATTGCAATGCTATTCTTCTTTGGTTGGTTTAATAAGCTAAAAAGTAACTGTATCATTTTGTTCAGCAATATTGAAGTTAGCTGACCAGCTATATTGCTCAAGAGAGAGTAGGGCAAAGTTTTACCTTAAAAAAAGGGTGGTTTAGTTAAACTAAACCACCCTGTCTATTGGTGCTTATATAGACGTATTTGCTGTTTTACAAAGCGCCTATGTTATTACCGTCGCTACCCGCATTTTCAGCTGGTGAACCGGTTTGTATCGAGTAGTCGCTATCAGCCATAGCTTGTATAACGTCTTGTATGCTTGTCACTATAGCGCCATCATATGGGTCTGCAAAGGTTGGGTTGCCTTGCAATGATGTTGTGTCGTTCAATAGTGTCATTGCAGCGCTAAAGTCGTAGTCTGTGCCTTTATTTCTCAGTATGGTTGTACCTGAGGTATTAAATAAATTGTTTAAGCTACTCCAATCATTTAAGTCATAATCATCATCACTGGTGTTTCTTGATATCGAGATAGGGTAGATTTCGCTTGTGGATGAAAAGATATTGTTATTTACGTTTAATATTCTGTCATGTGTTGGGTGGTCATCATAACCTGTATTAACGAAGCGTGTGCTATCGACAACCGTATTGTTATAAACGTTGACTAACATTTCACTGTTCTGGTTCTCGG
>JAHDBX010000191.1 GCA_020630145.1 Gammaproteobacteria bacterium
ATCAATACCTAGTTGAAGTTGAATAACATTGATGACATTACCTTATTAATCGATACCGGCGCGTCGATAACTACACTATCAACAGAAACCTTTAATAGCCTGAAAACGCAATATCAAGCTACCCTAGTCGGCACTCGACTATTTCAAACAGCTAATGGGACAACTAAGGGTACAGTTTATACTTTTGATACATTAGCACTCGGTTCATACCAAATGAATAATGTACAAATTGCTATCCTTAACTTTGATATGAAAGGCAATATAGGTGGCTTACTTGGTATGAACGTATTAAGGCGGTATCGCTTTCAAATAGACCAAGAAAACAACGTCTTACTTTTAGAAAAAAAGTAAGCCTGACATTTTTTTGTCTACCCATGTAGTGGCCATTAATAAAATATTATTAACTGTATTTAATACGCTATAATAATTTTGCTACAGCTGTATCAATAGCGCCTTTACTTATACATAAGGATATTAATATGCTTCCCATACTGTTAATACATGGCTATAGTTCCGACGGCAAAAACAAAAGCACGCAAAAAATTTATGGCCAGCTGCCTAAACTTTTAAAAAAAGAGTTTGGTAATGGCGTAATAGAAGAATTAGATTTAAGTCGTTGGGTATCATTAAGCGACGGTGTATCTCTAGACGATGTTAGTTTCGCAATGGACCGTGCTTTGAAATCCGATTACACACACTTACTAGAGTCTGGCTTTCATATCATTATTCACAGCACGGGCGCACTTGTTGCGCGTAATTGGATTAAGAAGTACAGCCCTAAACCTAGTCCAGTATATAACTTATTACACTTAGCTGGTGCCAATTTCGGTAGTGGCTTAGCCCATATCGGTAAAGGGCAATTAGCACGTTGGGGACGCTTTATATTTTTAGGTACTGATGCGGGTATACGTGTACTAAAAGAACTAGAATTTGGTAATTCGAAAACACTTGACCTACATTGCCACTTTTTAAAAAATGGCAACGACATGTATCTTGACTACAAAGTTCAAGAGTTTTGCCTAAATGGTTCTCAAACATTTTCAGGTATATTAAAAAACGTTATCAAACTGATTCCTATTCGTTACGTTAAGGAAGACTCCAGCGACAATACCGTGCGAACATCAGCGTGCAACTTAAACGTAAATTACATTACAATCACGCCTACAAATAAAGCAAAAAAATTAAGTTCAGCGAGCTTACAACGACTCATCAACCGCCGTGAAGAAAACACCATTATTGGTGACGGCTATTATAAGCTAGACCTTAACTTAGCTAGCAACCGTGGCTTGGTACCCTTTGGCTTACTCTACGAAACAGCACACTTTGGTGAAGACATTGGCATTGTTGATGGTAAAAAGAATCGTCGCCACATCATACCCGTTATCAAACAAGCGATACAAACACCCTACAAACTCAAAGCCTATGAAAAAATGGTAACGCGGTTTGATAAATTAAGCCAAAAGACACTAGAACGCGCGGCACGCTTAAAGAAAAACTTTTTAGGCTGGGACAAGCACGCACAATACGAAGCCCATATGCAAGTCATTTTTAGAATACGCGACCAATTTGGTGTAAGCGTTGAGCATACCGATATTACTTTTCAATCAACACAGCAATCATCGGAACAAAACCGCTTGGAAACAATGATTGAGGACAAACATAGAAACAGTGACTACAGTGGAACACTCACTTTTTACTTCCGTGTCACTCAATACAAAAATAAAAAGTGGCATAATTTACTCGTCAATGTTGCCCCGCTCCAAATAGAAATTACCGCTTATGAACCTGATTCAGAATTAATTGCCTATGCACCCATTAAAATTGATCTTAGCAGCGAACAATTACAAGACATATTGCAGCCATTTTGCACAACCATCATTGACGTTAATATTTTGCGTTTACCGAAAGAAGAGGTATTTGTTATCAAACAAAGCTAAAGTCACCTCTTACGCTTGCGAGTACGGCGGCTGATATAACAGTACAACAAGCCCGCTATCGCTCCAAAAAGGTGACTTTCAAAACTTATGCGTGACTCTAAGGGTAGTAGACCAAAAAACATACCGCCATAAAAAAATATCGCAATCACACTAACTGTAATTGCCTTAAATGATTTTTCAGCAAAACCATTAAAAACCACATAGCCCCAATAACCAAATATTACACCACTAAGGCCAACATGATAATTGCTACGGCCAAACCACCAGACCAATAAACCACCCACCACAATAACGAATAGGGTTAAAAAACGTAAGCGCTGATAGCCAGACAAGGCCGCTAAGCCACCCAATATTAAATAAATACCCGTATTACTGCTTATATGTACAAAGCTACCATGTAAAAAAGGCGCTAATAACACACCAGGCAAAGACTCAAGCTGACGAGGATAAATGCCATATTGGTTTAGCTGATAAGCTAACAAGTAGTTGATAACTTGAACGATCCAAATTACAACAACCATTGTAATAAGAAAACTCGCTGATTTTTTATACTTCATGCTTTAAAAAAGACCTTAATTGAGCGTATTAAAATAGGTTGAATATCTTACAACATTCCTCAACGTACTAAGTTAATTATTTGACATATAAGATTATCACCTGCCGTCTTAATAAGCCTGCTCATTTAAAGATATTGCCTAGCTAGCCGATAATATAAGGAATATTAGCTACTTAAATCTACCTATGTTTTATCGTTATTGCTTACTGCTTATTTTATTAGCGACATCTTCAAACAGCTTGTCGCAAACATATACATTTGGTGTTGTCCCCCAACAGTCTGCCAAAAAATTAGCACAAATTTGGACCCCTATTCTTGCCCATATTAGTGCTGAAACTGGACACCAATTACAATTTCAAACCGCTAAAAATATTCCAACGTTTGAAAAAAGGTTGGCAGACGGCGCATATGACTTAGCGTATATGAACCCATACCATTACACGGTGTTTCACAAGTCGCCGGGATACAAAGCATTTGCTCGACGTGATCAGCAAAAAATCAGTGGCATCATTGTAGTGCATAAAGACAGTAGCTATAAATACTTAAGCGACCTAGATGGAATGAAGTTAGCCTTCCCTTCTCCAGCTGCATTTGCAGCCAGCATACTAACTCGCTCACAATTAGAAATGGACAACATTAACTTCACGCCTAACTATGTATCCTCGCACGACTCCGTATACTTAACCGTTTCGAAAAATATTTTTGCGGCTGGTGGCGGAGTTGTACGCACCTATAACAATACCGACCCAAAAGTAAAAAAGAACTTGCGCATTTTATGGAAAACGGAAGCCTATACCCCGCATGCATTTGCTGCACACCCAAAAACCCCAGAAAATGTTATCAAAGACATACAGAAATCAATGCAAAACTTATCAAAATCTGAAAAAGGTAAAGCCTTATTAGAAAGCGTTAAATTCAAACATGGAATTGTTAGTGCAAAAGATAACGACTGGGATGACGTTCGTGCTTTAAAAATTGAGTTACTTAGCGACCTTTAACTAACACACATTATGTCGTTAAGACTAAAAACCATTATCGGCATTGCATTTATAGAAGCGGTATTATTTGCTGTATTAATTTCTAATGTACTTAACTACATGCGCGACTCTACGAATAGTAACTTTATCAGCTATTCAAATAACATCAGTACATTATTTGCCACCACAACCAAAGATGCCATACTGTCTTATGACTTAGCCTCGCTCGAAAGTTTTATCAGCAGCATACTCAACAACAAAGATATTACTTATGTTCGCATTAAAGATACAAACAATAATATACTGGCACAAGGAGGGGATAAAATCTTATTAAAAAAAGAGTTTAAAGCAGACAGTAATATAAAAAATATAAATGATGGCGTTTATGACACGTCTGAAAAAATCATTGAAGCCGACACGCTATATGGAACTATTGAGCTAGGCATATCAACAGATCGAATTAATCAAGCTATAAAGAATGCTCGTAACCTTAGTGGCATTATTGCAATTTCAGAGATGGCTTTAGTTGCCATATTTTCACTCATGCTCGGCACCTATCTTACACACCAGTTAAAAGACTTAAATATTGCAGCCAATGAAATATCCAAGAGCAACTACAAATACAAAATAAAAGTGAATGGCAAAGATGAGCTTGCCATGCTGGCCAGATCATTTAACAAAATGACAGATGCATTAGCTGTTTCTGATAAGTCCAGAAAAGAATTTGAATCTGCAATAAAAAAACTCAATGTGCAATTAGAACTTCGTGTAAAAAAACGTACATCTGAGCTCAGCAATAAAAATGTAGAACTGTCGGAAGCATATGACATGCTAAAAAACACTCAGAACCAGTTGTTGCAATCAGAAAAAATGGCATCTGTTGGCCAGCTTGCAGCGGGTGTTGCACATGAGATAAACAACCCTATTGGCTTTGTCAGCAGCAACTTTAATTCATTGCAACTTTATATTAGGAAATATAAGAAATTTACTGCAGACAGCTTTAACATCATTAAGTCTATACACTCTTACGCTAAAGAAGGTGATAAAACGAAAATCGAAAAATTAGAGCAACAGTTTTTAGATGACGACTTTGAATTTATCAATGAAGA
>JAHDBX010000192.1:0-4164 GCA_020630145.1 Gammaproteobacteria bacterium
TGTCTAGTATAAAGCTAATGTTAGAAGAACAGCCTGAGTCAGCACAATTACATTTTGCT
Source organism: Gammaproteobacteria bacterium (assembly GCA_020630145.1). Taxonomy (GTDB): domain Bacteria; phylum Pseudomonadota; class Gammaproteobacteria; order HTCC5015; family HTCC5015; genus JAHDBX01. The sequence goes on from JAHDBX010000192.1 coordinate 60, forward strand.
TTAGGCAACTTATATGCTGATGAATCGCGTTGGCCTGAGGCACAACAAGCATTTTTTAAAGCATATAGCCTTGATGCTGAAAACCCCGACTACTTATATAATCTAGCCGTCAGCTTGGACTCTATAGGAAAACAACAAGCCGCACTACCTTTCTATCAGCAAGCACTCATACAAAACGGTTTTCGTCAAAGTAATATTCCTCTTGCTGCTGCCGAAGAACGTATAGCAACAATTCAAAAGCAGTAATAATTATGGTTGAGCAACGCAGAAGACTCGGTGAAATATTATTAGATAAGCGCATTATTACGCGTGACCAATTACAAATTGCTTTAATGGAGCAACGCCAAAATAATATTGCATTAGGTAAAATCATTGTCAATCTAGGCTTCACAACTGAAGCTGTGATGCGTGATGTACTAAGTGAGGCATTAGGTCAAGAAAGCGTTGAATTGCTTAGTGCTGTGCCTGATGCAGAGGCTTTAGCCATGCTGCCAAAAGCTTTGGCGCAACGTTTAAAGTTATTACCGGTTACCTATGATGCCGAGCATGAAGAACTAACCATTGCTACGGTTGATATTTACGATTTACCTACTCTAGATAGAGTGAGAGCGCACGTTGGTGGTCGTGTAAAAGTAAAAACTGTATTAGCAGGTGAAATAGAAATAGAAAACTCTATCGATCAATTCTATGGTTATGAATTGTCGGTCGATGGCATATTACGTGAAATTGAAACAGGTGAAATAGACTACGAAAGTTTGCAAGCTGAAACTACGGAATATAGTCACCCTTTGGTTCGCTTGGTAGATGCGATGATGTCTGATGCAGTAAAGCGCGGTGCGTCGGATATACATTTTGAACCAGAAGAAGGCTTTCTGCGAATTCGTTATAGAATTGATGGAGTCTTACGTCAAATAAGAAGTTTGCATAAAGATTACTGGTCAGCTATTGCTGTACGCTTAAAGGTTATGGCTGGCATGAATATCGCTGAAACACGCGCACCACAAGATGGGCGTATTTCATTAATGATATCAGGCCGTCCCGTTGATTTTCGTGTTGCTGCCCAATTAACCTCACACGGTGAAAATATTGTATTGCGCGTACTTGATCGACAAAAAGGTATAGTTGCGCTAGATAAGTTAGGTCTTGCGGATGACCGTTTGCAAGTTCTCAACTTACTCATGGCTAGGCCAGAAGGTATTATTCTTATAACCGGTCCTACTGGTAGCGGTAAAACCACCACACTTTATTCAATGTTAAATTTCTTGAATAACGAAGGTGTAAATATCATGACCTTAGAAGACCCCGTTGAATATCCCATGGCAATGATACGACAGTCATCGGTTAATGAAGCAACCAAGTTAGATTTTGCGAATGGTATACGTTCTATTATGCGGCAAGATCCCGATATTATTTTGGTTGGTGAAATACGTGATGAAGATACCGCAGATATGGCTTTTAGAGCTGCTATGACAGGTCATCAGGTATATTCAACTTTGCATACAAATTCGGCTTTGGGTGCCATACCTCGCTTACTGGATATCGGTGTGTTGCCTGATATCTTGTCAGGTAATATTATTGGTGTGTTGGCTCAGCGTTTAGTTCGTAAGCTCTGTGAACATTGTAAAGAAGCATATGAAATTGATGAACTTGAAAAACGCATCATAGGTGCAAAGGCTAAAGATAAACTAACCGTATATAAAGCTGTTGGCTGCCCTAAGTGTGATCATCAAGGTTATAGAGGGCGTATGTCAATCATGGAGATTTTACGCCTTGATGAAGAGTTAGATGAAATGATTGCACATCGATCAACGACTAAAGAACTCACAGATGCAGCACGTAAAAAAGGTTTTAAAACATTAGCTGAAGATGGTATTCGTAAAGTATTACAAGGCGAAACGAGCATAGAAGAAGTATCACGCGTTATTGACTTAACAGGGTACATACAATAAATGGCCAAGTATCATTACAAAGCCATTAATGCACAGGGTAAAACGATAGCGGGTAGCGTTGAAGCGGCGAATGAATCAGATCTAGAGTACCGTATGGCGAATATGGACTTAGATCTTATTCGTTTTAAAACAGACCAAACATCATTCCTAAACTACCGTGGCCGGAATGTTGATCGTAAAGAATTAATTACATTTACCTTTCATCTAGAGCAGTTAGTAAAAGCAGGTGTGCCAATAATAGAAGCGTTAATCGATTTGCGTGACAGTAGTGACAACCCAGCATTGCGAGATGTAATTGGTAGTTTGGTTGAAAATATTGGTTCAGGTAAAACCTTCTCGCAAGCTTTAGCTATGCACCCTAAAATTTTTAGTAATACTTTTGTGAGTATGTCTGAGGTTGGTGAAAAAACCGGGCGTTTATCCGAAGTGTTAGGTGACTTGGCTGAAATGATACGGTGGCAAGATGAGCTGTCTGCTAAAGCTAAAAAAATGTCCATTTACCCTAGTTTTGTTATTGTAGTTGTACTTTTGGTTATGGCATTTTTAATGCTTTATTTGGTTCCGCAGTTAGAACCATTAATGAGCTTAACAGATAAAGAGCCGCCTATTTACACCAAAGCATTAATGGCAACATCAGACTTTCTACAGGAGTATTGGTATCTTGCACTACTATTTCCTATTGTTGTTTTTGTTGGCTTACAAGTCGCATTGAAAGTAAGTTATAAAGCACGTGTCATGTTTGATAACTTTAAATTGCGAGTTTGGTTGTTTGGGCCTATTTCATACAAAATAAAAATGGCACGTTTTAGTAATTACTTTGCCATGATGTATGCTTCGGGCATATCTGTGCTTGATGCCATTAGTATGAGTAAACGTGTTATGGATAACTTAGTGTTGGAAGAAGCACTAGAACGTGTGCACGGGCAAATTACAGAAGGTGAAACCATAAGCGATGCATTTGCTAATGCAGGCTTATTTTCAGCCTTAGTTGTGCGTATGGTGCGAGTAGGCGAAAGTACAGGGGCGATGAGTGAATCGCTTAAAAATGTAAGTTATTTTTATGATCGTGAAGTAAAAGAAACGATCGAAACAATAGAGCCGGCAATCATGCCGGTTATAACCGTTGTAATGGGTATGTTAATTGGCTGGGTGGGTATCTCAGTGCTTGGGCCAATTTACGATACCGTCGTAGCAGTGAGTGCGTTCTAATGCAGCATATATTATATTTTGCAGGTTATCGTATGGTCGTTTACCGTTGGGAAAACAACGGTTTTACAGGCGTAGCAGAATTTGAGCCAAATGACAGTGGTTTAGCATCATTTGAAAGATTACTTGTGCGAGAGGTAAAAAAACCTCTGCGTATGATTATTGATGTTATAGAAGAAGATTTTCGTTTAGAAACTATTCCACATGTAATCGGTACAGATAAAAAGTCTTTGCAAGAAAGAACGTTAAATAAAACGTTCCGTATGAATGAGCACCGCTATATAAAAATACAAGGCCGCGAAGCTACAGGCCGTAAAGATGATATTGCCATGATGAGTGCAATAACTAATCCTGAACTTTATAAAGTATGGTTGGATATCATTGCAAGAAATAAAATACCGTTCGAAGGTATTTATTCTTTGCCATTTATTGGTGAATTGCTGTTAAAACCATTAGGTGCACATAAAGGCAAAACCTTACTTATTAGTCAGCAAGTACCTAGCAATATTCGCCAGTCATTTTATGTTGATGGTCAGCTAAAATTAAGCCGTCTTGCGCCAAGCAATGATGAGTCAATGTCTCATAGTGAAGTGCTGGTTGAAGAAACAGAACGTACAGTACGTTATTTAGAAAATCAACATATGTACAATACGGGTGACCCATTTAATATTTTTGTTATTGTGCCAATGAGCCAAGCAGCAGAAACAGCTAAGTCCTTGCGTAGTGATACATACAAAACCTATAACGTTGTTACTCGAGAAAGCCTCGCTAAAGAGCTGGGTATTAAACAGCACGTTAGTAATAATTATAGTGACTCATTTTTCGCTCATGTGTTGTTGAAAAATAAAAAACAAAATGCACATTATGTGACTCAAAAAGAAAGAAAATACTTGTACCACTTTAAGGCGAATCAAGCCTTAAAAGTGGGCTCCTTTTTAGTAGCTCTAATA
>JAHDBX010000192.1:4174-4555 GCA_020630145.1 Gammaproteobacteria bacterium
GTTTGTCTGGTATTAAATTAGTCGAGGGTATGGTTAATTCAAGTGAAATACCTGGTTTAAAGCAAGAAACAAAGCGTTTTCAGCAATTAGAAAAGCAAACGTTAAGCGCAATATCAGATGTAGATGTGGATGTTAATGATATTCGTGATGTCGTAGAGCTGGCTGAAAAAATAGAAAATAATTATAAATTTGATCCATTTATTATAATTACTGAATTTGCAGCAGCACTTAATAAAAACAAAAATATTAATATAAATAAATTAGAGTGGGTATCCACTTATGACCATGGTAATAATTTAGGCGAGACTAAAGAACAACTTGATAAGCGTCTGCTAAGGCGCCTAGAGCGTAAGAAAATTTTATATCAAAAAGCAAAAGTTG
>JAHDBX010000193.1 GCA_020630145.1 Gammaproteobacteria bacterium
TCAGGGTAACCACCTCTTAGAAAGTAGGGCAGCGTGTCTTCTACAGTGGGCGTTAATTGCTTAAGTTGTTGGATTGAATCGTCTGTAAGTGCTTGCTGAAATAGTTGGTAGAAAGAGGGCAGTGGTTGCTCTGCGATCTCATTCATTTTTAAGGTACCGATTTCAACGATCGCAATACGCCCTGCAAGGGTTTCGCTAGCTTGTTCCAGTAAGTCAGGTGAGCTTGAGCCGGTTAGTATAAAACGCCCCTTATTGTTGCGATCAGCATCGACCACACCTCGTAAATGACGAAATAGCGCCGGGTCTTCTTGCGCTTCATCAATGATTAGGTGTTGCGGATACTCGCTAAAAAAGAAGTCATAGTCACGAGTGATAAAGTCAAAGTCAGACGCGTTTTCGAGATCAATGTACTTCCAGTCAGGACGTAGCATTTTACTCAACGTTGTTTTACCGGTTTGGCGTGCACCAATGAGCATGACAACTGGGAATAGCGTCAGCAGGCGATTGATTTTTTGTTCGAGATTTCGTTTTACACCAGACATATCCAAACTCTACGCTTGGAATTGTCTGGTGTAAAGTATTTGAGTGCAAAAAGTGGTAGATGGTAGTAAGGAGGGAGTTACTTTGGCTGGAATAAATCAGGGAGGGTGATACTCGATGTGTAAATCAAGCACCACTCTCCAAATGAAGCGCTTACAAACTAAGCACTGGTATTTTTAGGCTTTGGCTTACGACGTCTTGGCGGGCGCTTGCCCTTGCTATCGCCATTACCGCCATTGCCACCTTTACCAGAGTTATTTGAGCGACCACGTCCGCCACCACGGCCCTGAGGTTGTGGCTTTTTAACGCGAGGTTGCTTCATACCAAACATGGACGGCGGCAAATCATGAACCGGCTCGAAACCGTCGATCAATTTACGATCCAGTTCTTTGTTAATCAGCTTTTCGATATCACGCAGCAAGGTGATTTCATCCGCAGCTACCAGCGACACCGCCAAACCGTTGGCACCGGCACGGCCGGTACGGCCAATACGATGCACATAATCTTCCGGTACATTTGGCAGGTCAAAGTTCACCACGTATGGCAGATCGCTAATGTCGATACCGCGAGCTGCAATGTCGGTCGCAACTAGTACCTGAACCGCGCCACGTTTGAAGTTCGCTAATGCCTTAGTCCGTGCGCCTTGGCTTTTGTTACCATGAATGGCAGCTGACTTTATATCGTTATCTAGCAAGAACTGAGTAAGCTTATTCGCACCGTGTTTTGTGCGTGAAAACACAAGCACTTGCTGCCAATTATGTTCTTTAATTAAATGCGCCAACAAAGCAGGTTTACGCTTCTTGTCTACAGGGCATAGCCATTGCTTGACGGTGTTAGCTGCCGCATTCGGTGGCGACACTGAAATTTCAACAGGCTTGCTGACAATACCTTGTGCTAAGCGACGTATCTCGGGGGAAAACGTTGCTGAAAATAATAAGTTCTGACGTTGCTTAGGCAATAAAGCAATAATTTTTTTTATATCGTGGATAAAACCCATATCCAACATGCGATCAGCTTCATCCAAGACTAATACCTCTAAGTCCTTAAACTTAATCGCGTTTTGGTTAAACAAGTCCAGTAAACGCCCAGGTGTTGCCACCAATACGTCACAGCCTTTACGTAGGCGCATCATTTGCGGGTTAATTTTCACCCCACCAAATACTACGGTAGAACGTAAATTCATATGCTTACCATAATTCACAACACTTTCTTCAACTTGTGCAGCTAACTCGCGCGTTGGCGTTAACACTAAAGCTCTCACATGGTTAGACTTTGCAGGTTTGCCTTTCGCAAGGTTTTGTAACAAGGGTAAAGTAAAGGCCGCCGTTTTACCGGTACCCGTTTGGGCTGCTGCCATAATGTCTTTGCCTTGCAAAATAGGCGGTATGCCTTTAGCTTGAATAGGCGAGGCTTTATCGTAGCCTTGTGCTTTTACGGCTTTTAATAGGGATGCTGATAAACCGAGGTTATCAAAACTCATGTAGAACTCTCTTGATATAGAAATAAGAATAAAAAGCGTGGAGGATTTTTAAGAAGGAATAATGGTGGCTGGGGGCGGGATCGAACCGCCGACACGAGGATTTTCAATCCACTGCTCTACCAACTGAGCTACCCGGCCAATATTATTGCTATAACACCACAATGTTTGTAGCGTTATTAAAAATAAAAGTAAGAAGTTACCTTATTTCTTGCGCAGCCTTGCTACGAAGCTGTATTTGCGCTCTTTTTTAGCTTGTAAAAAAGAGCGCGTATTACACATGCTTGGCGTGAATTAGTCAAGCCAAGTTATTCATTTTTAATCGTTTTTTTTGATTTATTTGCGCTTTATTCGCTTGGCGCGACAAATTCATCCGGTAATGACGATCCTTCACCAAATAGGAATTTTTCCATTTCTTCCTCTAAAAATTTACGCGCCTTAGGGTCAACTGGCGTTAAGCGGTATTCATTAATAAGCATAGTTTGGTGGCCAATCCACTGTTTCCATGCTTCTTTTGATATCTCAAAATAGACTCGCTTACCCATTTCACCCGGGTATGTAGGGCGATCTAGGCCTTCGGCTTCTTTTTTTAATTTAGCGCAATTTACCATGCGTGTCATATTTGTCTCTCTTTACTCTTAGGTGTAGAGCATCATTAGTTTTGTAACGGGCGCGGGCAAACCCGCTTCTTCGCCTATTTTATGCCAATGGCAAGCACTTTCTTGCGTGGCGCCTTGCACATTTGTAGCGGCTATCTTAGCCATCACCGGAATTATATCCAAATGATAGTGGCTAAAGCTATGTCGTATTTGGGGGCACCTATGCTCAATTTCAAGCTGCCCTAGAGCAGCATAGGCGCTTTGCTGCCACCACGCCGTGCAATCCTGCTCTATTGGCACCTCAGGAAAACTGAATAAGCCTCCCCAAATGCCAGCAGGTGGACGCTTCTCTAATAAAAGCTCACTACCATCTCTGCTTACCATCAACATTTGCACTGACTTTACTGGCAAAACTTTTTTAGGTTTTTTGGCGGGGTAATCTGCGACACTGTTTTGCTCATAGGCTAAGCATTTATGATTTAGCGGACAAGCTTCACAATGAGGTTTGCTACGCTTACATAGTGTGGCCCCTAAATCCATTATGGCTTGGGTATAGTCATCAACACGCTTTATAGGCGTATTCTGCTCAGCAAACACCCATAATTTATCGGCTACCTTTTTGTTACCCGGCCAGCCAGGCACACAATATAAACGTGACAAGACTCTTTTTACATTACCATCCAGAATAGCATAGGGCTGCTGATAGGCTTGCGCCATAATAGCCGCAGCAGTAGAGCGACCAATACCAGGCAAACTGTGTAAGGCTTCAAAGTCGACTGGCATCTCCGCCGCATGCTCTTGCAATACAATTTGCGCAGCTTTATGCAAATTACGACCTCGCGCATAGTAGCCCAAGCCAGCCCAATATTGCAGCACGGTATCAACCGATGCCTCGGCTAAATCTTTCACAGTAGGAAATTGTTGAATGAATTTCAAATAATAAGGAATAACCGTAGCAACTTGGGTTTGCTGCAACATAATTTCAGACACCCAAACGGTATAAGCATTACGATTTTTTTGCCATGGCAAGTCGTGCCTGCCATGTTGGTCATACCAACGCAGCAAAGGCGCAGCAATACTGTCAGACATAGTTAGCCTTATCGTAACTTTTCAAGTAAGCGTTTTTTAGCGTCGGCTTTCGCACGCTCTTTGGCGCGTTCTTTCGCTTCTTGATAACGGCGTTCTTCTTCAGCCTTTTTTTGAGCTAAACGCGCTTTTTCAGCATCTTGTTTTTGCTGAAGTTCGTTTTTTGCTTCGTCTATTTTAGCTTCCTGACCTTGTAATACAAATCGACTACCACTCAATGATAAATCAAAATCATTAAAAGGCCCTTTTAACTTTATCGGCACCAATAATGATTTTGTATTACTTAAGTCTTTGCCTGTTTGCCCTGTACGAGAATTAACAAAGTAAGCGTCGAAGGTCATATCAAATATTTGATTATGAATATCTGCCGTGCCTTTAGCCTTCGTTCGCATCAGCGGTGCGGCCATATTAAAATCTGTTAACCTTAGTTTGCCATTGTTAATAGTGCCTTTACCTGACAAGGAAGCAAAATCTGTACTATTCACTTCACGCGACTTAGTATATTTCACACCATCTTTTAAGGCTTCTGCTTGGCGCAACTTTTCAGCAATATTAATACCGACTATTTCGCCATCTAACAAATCAAAACCAACAACACCTTTTAAGGTTGACGTTAGCTGGCTACTGGCTTCAGCTAATGAGCGTACATCAAAATTAACACTACCTTTACCGTTAGCAAAAGCGTCGTCCATATAGTCTTTTAATAGGTTACCAACTTGAATATTATTTAACGTACTCTTCGCCGATACTGCCGGCTTTTGGTTGCGTGCATCAATGCTAAGCAAAGCTTCTCCTGACCCAGAATATATCTTCCCTAACTGCAATTTAATTTGCGCA
>JAHDBX010000194.1 GCA_020630145.1 Gammaproteobacteria bacterium
GAAATAAACAGAGGCTTAATGTCTGCTGGATACGCACCTGCTTATACTGATCTTCCATATGAGCATGAAGACTTAAAACATGTATTTAGTGCAGTTGATCAAATGCTCGTTAACCATATGCCTTATCCTGCTATTGTCTTAAATCAAAACTGGGATATTGTTAAAGCAAATGCATCAGCGCAGGCCTTATTTGTTTGTTTAGGATACGCCGAACATAAAAATTTAGTCGAAGCAATTATTGCTGATGATCCGGCCACATCCAAAATAGTAGATTGGCATGAAGCTGTTCGTACCATGTTAATTCGTATTAGGCATGAAATAATAGCGTCAGGGAGCTCTAGTCACTTAGAAGCATTAGAAAAAAAGCTAACAACATGTTTGGCATCTGATGATACTTTTACTATTGCTGAAACTGAGCCTGTACCATCTGTGCAGCTACAGTTGCCCGATAGAATTCTGTCATTTTTTTCAATTATTGCTCAATTGGGTACAGTGCAAGATGTTACAGTAAGTGAGTTTAAGGTTGAGCTAATGTTTCCAACTGATGGGCGTACGGCAAGCTATTATAAAGCGCATAGTCGTTTAAATTGATTTGCTTGAATGAATAAAGATATTTATTTTTCTTGCGAAGAAAACGAAGAAAAATGATAATGTATAAAAACCTATTGAGCCAGTACCTGAATCATCATTTGATGAACTGTTTGTAATTGAACCGGTGCTAGTACAACCTATTTTTTCAGTGGATACAACAATGTTATCAAAGTAACGCTCTTGTATTTTAGGGCTACCTGCATTCCAATAGTTTTCAAAAAATATCGCATTGATAGCATAGTCATTGTAGCTTTTAACAAAGTCTAAATTGGTACTGCTTATTTCTAAGCTATCATTAACCCATACTTCATGGGCACCATTACTTGCACCAGCGTCATTAAGTTTTACATGTACTTCGATGCATTGCCATTGGCCAACAAGGTTGGTATCAAAAATAGGTGTTGTGCCACTTTTATAGCCTAAGAAATAGCGTTCGCTAAAGTCATTGTAACCTTCACAGGTAACAACATCGTTTGAAGATTGTGTTTTAACACAACTAGTTGGGTCTATGCCTAGTTCGTTGTTACTGCCTTGCCATGTGTTGGCGGCCATGGCCTGTCCCCAATTACTTTTAGCAAAAACGGTAGCACGGCTTAATTTTTCAGGATTACCTTGCCAAGCATTTTCCATTTTTAAAAACATTCGGTAATAAACTTCACGGAAGTCTTCGCTGCTGCGAATACCTTTGTCCATATATGCCACGGGTGTTCTGCCAAAACCTAGTTTTAAGTTGCCTACACCAACATCGCCCGTTTGCCATATGGCACGCATGCCTGAGCTGCCATTTATGCCATCGTTAGTGAATTCAAACTTGCCTGCGCTGGTGTCAGCTTCAAAATATCGACCATCTTTAACTAGGGCTTGTCCCGATTCAAAATCATCACAGAAAATCCATTCGGGGTGATTTGTTTGCCAGTTATCGCATTCATTGCTTGCAACGTTGATTTGCGAATATGCGCTATTAATAAATATAAGTAAAAAGATAAGCGCGGGGAGTTTTTTAATGGAGGTAATATAATTGAAATACACAATTGCCCTATAAATTTATTGTCAGTAAAGTCATTTTAAGTGAAAAGCGACTATAGATGAAAAAGGCCGCGGAAAATATGAACCAGTCCTTATTATCGGGTGAAACTATTTCGAGAATAAATAAGGGAATAGGGCGTTTTTCTGACGCTCATCTAGGGAGCGTAATGTTTTTATATTATTCTCGGGAATGCCATCTGGGTTGGGATAACGCTCAAGTATTTTTTCTAATGAGTTCTCTCTAAGTAAATGCAAAATAGGGTGAGGTGAACGATTGCTTAAATTTTGTGGGTCGTCAGCTTCGCTATTGGCAAAGCAATAGTCCGGGTGAAAGCTGGCTATTTGATATACACCACGCCACTGGTTTTTTTTAAGCGTTTGCTCTGCCCAGAGTAGAAATTGATTGTAAGTAAAAAAGTCATGCAAGGCATTGGGGCAGATTAATAAGGTAGTTTCAATTGCTTTCTGCTGGTCTAACAAAAGGCACTCTTGAATTAATGCCTCGTTAATTGCCTCTTCTTGTTCGGCTTTGCATAGGCTAAAGCGTATTTGTTCGCTTTGAAAAGGTGCTTTGGCAAAAGGACAGAGTTGCAAGCCGATCACGACATCTTCTAGCCATGTTTTTACGGTACTAATTATTTCGTTATCTTGCTGTTTCATGAGATAAGTATCACATAAATACTCAAATACTACCTAGATACTAAGCAATAAAATGTTTTGTGGGTGCAAATAGCTTAAATAAGACCAGCCTTTGATCTATAATCGCACCCTGATTTTAAGCCCGTTTTATGGATATGTGCGGCTACACAGCTAAACCTTGCTACCCTGAACTATTAGGGTTTTGGCTATGACTAATGTAAGGTATTCAAACAAAAGTAAATATGACATCTGCGATGAATAAAAAAGTATTAATTGTGCAATACTCACAAACGGGCCAGCTTAGTCGTGCAGCAGCTGCTGTGGCTGCGCCCTTAATCGAGTCTCCATCGGTTGATGTGCATATTTTGAATATTGAACCGGTAAAGCCTTACCCTTTTCCTTGGCCCTTGCTTCCCTTTTTAGACGTTTTTCCCGAGTCGGTATATCTTGATCCGCCAGAGCTTAAACCCTTTGATATTGATGATGATCTTGAGTTTGATTTAATCATTTTAGCCTATCAGGTATGGTATTTAGCGCCTTCTTTGCCGATTACGGCCTTCTTAAAAAGTGAGAAAGCTAAGCAATTATTAGCCAATAAGCCTGTAGTAACCTTAATTGCCTGCCGAAATATGTGGGTAATGGCACAAGAGGCGATGAAGACCATGTTGGCATCTTTGCATGCAAAGTTAATTGATAATATCGTTTTGATTGATCAAGGCTCATCACTTAGTAGTTTTGTGACGACACCGAGATGGATGTTTACCGGTAGAACAAATGCCTTTTGGGGCTTTCCGGCGGCTGGTGTGGATGAAAACGATATTACGAATAGCCGACGTTTTGGTTTAGCGCTAGAACAAGCCTTACAAGCAGATCAAGAAGCCTTACAAAAGCCTTTGTTGCATGGGCTTGAAGCCGTTAATACGGATTACAGTTTGGTGCAAACAGAAAAGCTTGCCTATCGTAGCTTTAAAATTTGGGGTAAAATAATACGCAAAGTGGGCAAACAGGGTGATAGCTTACGTAAGCCTGTTTTGATCCTATACCTTATATTTTTGTTATCTATAATAGTAACAGTAGTACCCCTTAATATCGTTCTTAAACGTATTTTGTCACCTTTCTTTCAAAAGAGACATATGCAAATGAAAGAATATTATGAGCTACCGTCTGGCTCAGGCGATGAAAGAATGGAAAAATTTAGTGGCAAGCAATAACGTTTATATAACCAATACAGCAGCTTTTATGCCTAATGAAGCTGTTAATAACGATGAAATAGAAACAGTCCTAGGCATGATTGGTGGTAAACCCTCTCGTGCGAAACGTATTGTGTTAAAAAGCAATGGTATTAAACAGCGCTATTATTCAATAGATGCTGAAACCGGCCAGCTTACTTATAATAATGCACAGCTAACTGCCCAGGCAGTACGTAATTTATACACAAGTGATACAGATTTAAATAGCATCGAGTGTTTAGTCACCGGTACCACTATTCCAGACCAATTGGCGCCGAACCATGCCGTCATGGTGCATGGCGAATTAAATACGCCCCCCTGTGAAGCTGTAGCAACGTCTGGTATTTGTTTAAGTGGTATGTCTTCACTCAAGTATGCTTATTTGGCGGTAAAAAGTGGCGAGTATAAGCATGTTGTCTCTACGGGTTCAGAAGTCGTGTCGCCCGTACTTATGGCGCATAACTTTGCAGAAGAGTCACGTATCAAAGTAGAGGAGCTACAGGCCAGGCCCGAAATAGCTTTTGAGAAAGATTTTTTGCGCTGGATGTTGTCTGATGGCGCTGGTGCAGTGTCTTTGTCGCCTGAACCCAAAAGCAACGCAGAACAAATTAATGTAAAAATAGAATGGTTAGACATTGTCTCCTACGCTAACCAACTAGAAGCTTGTATGTATATGGGCGCAACTAAACAAACAGATGGCACGTTAACCGGCTGGCATCAGCATAGTAGCCAAGCATTGCTTGAGCAATCTGTTCTAGCTATCAAGCAAGATGTGCGTTTGCTAAATGAAAACATAATTGATATTACGGTTACACAAACCTTAAGCCAAATTCTTAAAAAAAGGTCGCTTAAAGCAGATGATATTGATTTCTTTTTACCGCATATTTCATCTATGTACTTTCACGATAAAGTGAAAGCAGCCCTCGTTGATATAAATTTTGATATACCCACAGAAAAATGGTTTACCAACTTAAGTACAAAAGGTAATACGGGTGCGGCATCTATTTATATCATGCTAGATGAGTTGCTTAAGTCAGGCCAAGTGAAAAGTGGC
>JAHDBX010000195.1 GCA_020630145.1 Gammaproteobacteria bacterium
AAGATGGTTTTGCAATCAGTGTAAGAGTCATATTATTTTTTTAAAATGTGATGGTCACGTGCTTGTTTGGCAGAGGTGAAGATAGATTGTATTTTTTGGCTATCTTGATTACTGATAGCTGTCTTTAATTCGTCCAAGTCTTTTTGATAGACTGACATAGCCTTGAGTATAGCATCACGATTATGCAAACAGATGTCACGCCACATGACAGGGTCACCAGATGCTATACGGGTAAAATCTCTAAACCCACCCGCAGCATACGTAAAAATTTCTTCAGCATCATTAAGCTGCGCTAAACCATCCACCAAGCCGAAAGCCAACATATGCGGCAGATGGCTAGTCATTGCAAGAATATCATCATGGTGGCTAGCTGACATTTCACTTACTATTGCACCGGCGTGCTCCCACATTTGACGAACCTTCGTAATAGCCTCCGGCTTAGTATAATTCTCAAGTGGCGTTAAAATTACGCGATGTTCTTGATACAGCCCGGCAAAAGCGGCACTCACACCACTATGCTCTGCACCTGCTATCGGATGACCCGGCACAAAATTGGGGGGCAAAGCTCCAAAAACTTTTTTAGCATCGTCGATAACACACAATTTAGCACTACCTGCATCGGTAATAATCGTATCTTCACCCACTACACCTTTGATAGCGTCAAAAATAGTGGCCATACTACCTATAGGAGTCGATATAAATACTAGCTCACTACCTTTTACTGCTTTAGCAATATCAAGCTCGTAAGCATCAACAACACCTAAATCAACAGCCTCTTGTAAGTGCGCTTCATTGCGACTAGTCGCAATAATATGCTTACAAACACCGGCTTTTTTTAAGGCTAAGGCCAAAGACCCACCAATTAAACCTGCGCCAACAATTGTAATTTGCGTAAACATCATTACTTAGCGAACAACCCACTATGCTTTTGCAAAGCACTTATAAAACGTTGATTTTCTTTTTCAGTACCTATGCTAATGCGCAAAGTAGTCGGCAATTGGTAACCTGCATTCGGTCTAACAATAACGCCTTCATGTAATAAAGCATTATGTAATTCACTAGCATCAACACCAAATTCAATCGTAATAAAGTTAGCAGCTGAGGGTAAGTATGACAAACCTAAGCTATCGCATGCGGCTTGTATAGCACGCAAACCCGTTTTATTAACTTGAACTGATCGTTGCAAATAATCTTTATCTTCTAAAGCAGCAATAGCGGCGGCTTGAGCAAACATATTCACATTAAAAGGTGGGCGAATACGGTTCATTAAATCGGCGACTTCAGCTGACGACAAGCCATAGCCCACACGAAAAGATGCTAAACCATAGGCTTTAGAAAAAGTACGCGTTACGATCAAGTTAGGAAACTCATTTACCCACGATGAGCCATTAGGGTGATTATCTAGCAATGCCGCTGCATAGTCATAATAGGCTTCATCTAAAACAACAATGATATTTTTAGGCACTTGTTTGATAAAGGCATACAAATCATCTTGTTTTAACCATGTGCCCGTTGGGTTATTCGGGTTGGCAATAAAAACCAGCGCCGTTTCTTTATTAATCGCGGCCGCCATAGCGGCTAAGTCATGGCCAAACGGCATATCACTATTTGCTGGCAAGGCCTTAACTGGGCAAGCCTTAGCACCCAATGCTTGTGTTAACAAAGGGTATAAAGCAAAAGCATGATCTGAAAAAACAACTTGTTGACTCGGGTTTACAAAAACACGTAGAGCTAGTTCTAAAATTTCGCTAGAACCATTACCAAAAGTAATTTGTGAAACATCTATGTTTTGTTGTTGATGTAATGCAGCCACTTTTTCTCGTAGCTCAACTGCAGCACCATCAGGGTAACGATGTGCTTCTTGTAACGCTGATGCAACAGCATCTAAAACTGCTTGGCTTGGCCCCAAAGGGTTTTCATTCGAGGCAAGCTTAATCACTTCTGACAAACCTAACTCACGCTGAATATCAGCCTCAGACTTACCTGGAACATACGGTTGTAGCTTTTGAATGCCCGCATTGGCTAGTTCTAAAAATGACATAATCTATGCGTCTAAAACAGCACGCGGGTAGGACCCTAACACTTTAAATAACGCAGCCTCATCTTCCAAAGCACGTAAAGACCTAGCCAATGGCGCATCATCAACATGCCCCAAAACATCAAGAAAAAATACATATTCCCATGCTGTCGTTTTTGATGGACGCGACTCTATACGTGTCATTTCTCGTTCATTCATCGCCAAAGGTTTCAGCAATTCAAACAAAGCGCCTGGCTTATTTCTAGCTGATACAAGAATAGAGGTTTTATCATTACCCGTTGAACCCGCATGAGCAGGACCAATAATTAAGAAACGCGTCGTATTATTACTCATGTCTTCTATATTGGTTTCTAATATAGGCAAACCATAAATTTCCGCCGCCGACTCCCCTGCTATAGCAGCAAAGCTTGCATCATTTTGAGCAATGCGCACTGCTTCTCCATTGCTACTAACAATGACTCGATCAACATGTGGCAAATGACTATTTAGCCACTCGCGACATTGCGCCAAACCCTGCTGATGTGCGTAAACGGTTTTTATAGAAGACAAGTCTTTTGCTGACGATATTAAATTATGGTGAATGCGCATAACGACCTCGCCACAAATTTTAAGATCTGAATCTAAAAATGTATCGAGTGTATGTGTGACGATACCCTCAGTGGAATTTTCAATCGGTACTACTCCAAAATTAGCCGCACCAACTGACACTTCCCTAAAAATTTCATCTATCGTGCTTAAGGGGACAACATTAACCGAGCGGCCAAAATGCTTGAGCGCAGCGGTTTGCGTGTAAGTACCTGCTGGACCTAAGTAAGCAATTTTTTGCTCCTGCTGCAAAGCTAAACAAGCTGAGATAATTTCACGGAACAAACGCTGCATAGCATCATCAGGCATAGGGCCTTCATTACGTTCCGCTATTTCACGAAGCATCGTTGCCTCTCGCTCAGGTCTATACATGGGCAGATTTTCACCGGCTTCTTTAGACTGAACCTTAATATCGGCAACACGTAAGGCACAAGCAGCACGTTGATTTAGCAAGTCTTGTATCTGTTCATCAATACGATTAATGTCAGTACGAACCTGTGCTAATGGATCCTTATCTTGTTTACTGTTTTCTTCTGCCACGCGAGTACCTATAATTTTACAGTGATCTAACGTTTAACACGCCATCAATAGCTTCAATACTCTGCACAGCAGTTTCACCTAAGTCTTGCTCTACATCCATCATGGTATACGCTATATCACCACGTGATTCATTAACCATATGGATAATATTTATCTTGTTGTCGCCGAGCACTTTAGAAATCTGGCTAACCATATCTGGGCGGTTTTGATTAACTACACATAAACGGCTTGCACCCTTACGAGGTAATTTCACACGAGGAAAATTAACGGAGTTTTTAACGTTACCATTTTCTAAATAATCGCGTAATTGGTCTGCAACCATAACAGCACAATTTTCTTCCGCCTCAGCTGTTGATGCACCTAAGTGAGGTAAAGTAATGACACCTTTATGCTTTTTAAGTTTATTGCTTGGAAAATCTGTCATGTAAGCATGAACTTTACCTGCATCAATTGCATCACAAACAGCATCATCATCCATAATGCCGCCGCGCGCAAAGTTCATTAACACTACACCGTCTTTCATCATGCTTAAACGTTCCGCATTCAGCATATTGCGGGTTGCATCGATTAATGGCACATGAACCGTTATAAAATCTGATTTTTGAACCACTTCATCTACTGAGTTAGCATGTTCAACATCTGATGATAACTTCCAAGCTGACTGCACAGTAATAGCCGGATCAAAACCAATAACGTTCATACCTAGTGCACGAGCTGCATTAGCCACTTTAATACCAATTGCACCTAAACCAATAACACCTAATGTACGGCCCGGCAATTCAAAACCCACGTATTTCTTTTTACCCGCTTCAACTTTTTTATTCAGTTCAGCATCTTCACCTTCAAGACCAGTTGTATAGTCCCATGCTTGGCAAATATTGCGGCTTGCCATTAGCATCGCTGCCAATACCAGTTCTTTTACGGCATTCGCATTCGCACCCGGTGCATTAAAGACACATACACCTTTCTCGGTCATTTTATCTACAGGGATATTGTTCACGCCTGCGCCTGCACGACCAACAGCTAATAAACTTGCTGGCACGTCCATATCATGCATTTTAAATGAGCGCAGCATAATTGCATCAGGGTCAGCAACGTCTTCGCTAATGGTATATTGATCGTTTGGCAAACGAGATAAACCATTTGCTGAAATATTATTTAAAATTAATACTTTTTTCATGATAAAAAATCTTTATAAAATTTAATTACGTCAGCGATTACTGATTACGATTAGCAAAATCTTGCATAAAGGCAACTAAAGCATCGACGCCTTCTTCAGGCATAGCATTGTAAATGCTTGCACGCATGCCACCTACTGAACGGTGGCCTTTTAAGGTATGCAAACCTGCTGCTTTCGCT
>JAHDBX010000196.1 GCA_020630145.1 Gammaproteobacteria bacterium
AAAAGAACTACTTTAGTTTTGCTATAGAGACCTTGCTTAGTGCTGTGCCTGATAAGGTCAAGAGCAACCAATGGCTGTTTCTAATTGTATTGTTAGTTGTTCCTTTTATAGTGGTATATATCGTCCATTTGATTTTATTGAACATATTAGGCGGTTTGCCAGCCTTATTATTTGATATTGCCTTATTGCTTTTATGTGTGCGTTCTAAGCCCGATGATGAACAAGTCGCTGAGTTTATTGCGGCGCAACAAGATAATGATGAGCAAAAAGTATCTGAAGCTTTTTATGATATTACTGGGCACCATATTGAAACAGCAGAGCGCCCAAATAGCTTTGTAACTCGTGTGTTATTTTTGCAAAGTTGCCGACGCTGGTTTGGTGTTGTTTTTTACTTCGTTTTGCTAGGTCCGGCAGGTTTAGTTTTATATCGCTCACTGCAAGACTTTGTGAGTAATGAAGAGACCATGGCTTTACAGGACAAGTTAACAAAATTGTTAGCTTATATGGAGTGGCCTTTAAGCCGTTTATTGGCTTTAACATTCTTCTTGTCTGGTAGTTTTGATGATGCTTTAAAAGGTTGGCGCAATCAACAGGCATATCAAGATAAAGGCGATCGTTTAATTGAAGGTAATGCTATACAACAAGGCAATCAATTGGCTTTATTAAGTACAGCTTGTGCGGCGATTAGTCATGACTCTGAAGATGATCGGCATAATGATACGGCCTATGTACAAGCGGCACAGGGTATGTTGTCTCGCTCTCTTATTATATGGTGTGCAGTTATTGCGATAATGACATTAACAACCGATGTATTTGTGTAAATACATCGCTTGTTTCGTATTGATTAGCTAACGAGTTTTTCTACTTCGTGGAAAAGCTTTAAGGCTTTTAGGTTGGAAGACTCTCTGATTTTGTCTTTAAGGATGGCAAATAAATTTTCATCACTAAGGTTAATTTTCTCACCACTTTCCTTTTCTAATTCTTGCGCTATTTTGCAAACAAGTATTAATGCTTTGTGTGGCAATTCAGTAAACAACATATACAGCTCCTTTTATTTAGGGCGCGATTGTATAGTAATGTTTGCTAATAAAGAATCTAATTCGATTTAGTATTAAAATTTTTAATAATCAATAGCTTAGACTTGTAATTCTTGCTTATGAATGATTCTTTTTGGTGCGTTTTATTATACTTCTTGACCTCGATACATTATTTTTTTACGAGGTTTTTCTTTTTGCATCGCTTGTTCAATATCTTCAGATCGTGCTGTGCTGGTGCCTCGGTAAGTCATGGTTTGTGAGCTTGTGCGTGGTGAAGCGCTATTGGTCGTGCCTAATTCTTGCTGTAATTTAGAATAGGTATCTTTAATATTGGGGTCTTCTATATCTTGCATAATATCACTAACAGTGCTCATAACATTATGCTCGTTAAGCTTGATATTGATGCCTTTGCTTTGTTTAATTTGGCGACTAAGTTTTGATAAAAGCACGAGTTGTTTGTGCGATAAGTCGGTAAACGACATGCTGTATTTCCCTCTATTTGAGAGGAAATTGTATGTGAATTTGGTTTTTTGAACAGTTAATAAATGTTAACTGTTTGATGTTTTAGTCGTTATCTTTTTTTCCATAAAACTTTACGCCGCGCTCTATCATGGGGCGGTCTGTTTTTTTGCGCCACATATTCGTATCGCGTAAAGAATACACGCAGCCACAGTACTCTTGTTGGTAGAAAGTTTCGGCTTTAGATATTTCAACCATGCGACTTGCGCCACCGCCTTTACGCCAGTTAAGCGTCCAATATTCCATGCCTTCATAGGGTGCTGCTGCACGAACGCCGCAGTCGTTGATTTGTTCCATATTTTTCCAGCGCGATATACCTAGGCAGCTAGTAATCACATTGAAGTCGTTTTTACTCGCATATTCGGCTGTTTTTTCAAAGCGCATATCAAAACAGGTGGTGCAGCGTTCGCCACGTTCAGGTTCCCATTCCTGGCCTTTGGTGCGCTCAAACCATGCGTCTTTGTCATAATCAGCATCAATAAACTCAATACCCAGTTTTTCAGCAAAACGAATATTTTCTTCTTTGCGAATGTCGTACTCGTCACGTGGGTGAATATTAGGGTTATAGAAGTAGATCGTCATATCAATACCCGAAGCATGCATGGCTTCCATGACTTCACCTGAGCACGGCGCGCAGCATGAGTGTAATAACACTTTCTTTTCGCCATTAGGTGCTTCAATTTGTGGTCGGTCTTTGAAATGAATATCCATGAGATCTTACTAGTAGTGATTTCGCGGTATTTTAAAACATATAAGTGCATATAACCAAACAAAATCGTTATTCCCGCTGCTATCTGCTTTAGTACTATATATAATAGTGTCTTTGTGAACCCAATATAGGAAAAACTCATGGTAAGCGGCTCATCGGCTGATTTTTTCGACAAAGTAATTGATATTGCCAAACAGGCAGCCAAAGCGGCTGAAGTCATTGCGCAGCAATACTACAAAAGTAATTTGGATATTGAAATTAAGGAAGACCGTAGCCCGGTAACTGTGGCTGATGTGGAATGTGAGAAAGCCATTAAAGCGATTATTTTAGAGGCGTTTCCTGATCATGGTTTTTTTGGTGAAGAAACAGGCAAAGAAAATGCCGACGCAGATTACTTATGGTTGATTGACCCTATTGATGGCACTAAGAGTTTTGTTCGACAGTACCCTTTCTTTTCTACGCAAATTGCATTAATGCATAAAGGTGAGCTAATTGCCGGTGTATCCAATGCGCCTATTTTTGAAGAAATGGCGTGGGCTACAAAAGGCGGTGGCGCATTCTTAAATGGTAAGCCGATTAAGGTTAGTGATATTACTGATGTGCAGGATGCGACCTTATCTACAGGCAATATTGGTGCTTTAACGCAGCAACCTGAAAAATGGTCGGCACTAGGTGATTTAATCAACCAAGTGCACCGTATTCGCGGTTATGGTGATTTTTATCACTATCATTTACTAGCAGCGGGCAAAATTGATATGGTGGTGGAATCTGATTTAAATATTTTAGATATTGCGGCCTTAAGTGTCATTATTAATGAGGCGGGTGGTGTAGTGACAGATTTTGATGGTAATCCGCCGGGTTTGGATGTACGTAATTTATTAGCAGCATCGAATAAAGATTTTCATAAGGACTTGTTGCGCCGCTTTAGTACGTAATGTTGAGTAGTGTGAAGTTGGTCTATTTTTGTAGGCCAACTTTTTTATGTGCTATATGTCTATAAAGTTTTACTGTAGTAAAAGGGGATGGCATGTTTGCGAGAATAATAGGGACTTCGCTGCTTTTTAGTGTGTTAACTACACCCGTGTTCGCGGCGTCACGAAGCAATATAAGTGGGGCGCTTATTGTTGCTAGTTATGACAATATAGCTAATGCCGAACTTGATGTTGATAAACGCAAGGATGTCGTTACTGAGTTGCAACTTGCCTACCGTGATGTAAGCGTTATTCGCCCAAAGCTAGCTTTGAGTTACGGTGCTAATCTTAAGCAGCTATTACACAATGATTTTGATTTATTGGATCAGACTTCATTTGAATTTGAGTTGGGCTTGTCATATAAGCGTGAAAATGCATTTTCTGCGCCGAGTTATAGTATTTCTTTAAACCTAGGGCAAAGCGATTCGAAGGTTGATACTCGTGATGTCATTTATTATCGTGTAGGTTTGGCTTATGCTAAACGTGTAACTGATAGAGTACGCTTCCGTTTAGGTATAGAGAGCTTTGTTCAAGAAGCAAAAGAGGACTTAAATGGACAAGCTGTTTTTGATGTAGAGCAACAACGGATTTATTCCAGTTTGGATTACAAATTAGGACGGCGTAATACCTTGTAGTTTAGTTATAGTTTCTATGATGGTGATGTGATTTCAGTCGGGCAAGACACAGCAAAAAATATGGGGTTCCCACGAATTCATGACACAGCTTTTGGCCAACGTGGCTATTCTAATTTGTATGCATATAGGCTAGATGCAAAAGCCAATTTGTTTAGTCTTGGTTACAATTTTGCAATAAGCCGCCAAAGTGCATTTGATATTGCCTATCGTTATACTGACGCTGATGCGGTTAATTACAATAGTTATCAGCGTAACAATATTGAGCTTGCTTATTTGCACCGTTTTTAAGTCGGCCGCTTTTATAAGTTAAAAAAATCCACGCTGTTTTGGTAGGTTTCGCTTGCTACTTGTTCAACCGGTTTGTCTATACATGAGGCTATAACTTCCGCAATATGAGGTAACCATTTTGGTTCGTTGCGGCGTGTTTTAGGTTTAGGTTTAATATCGCGCGGCAGCAAGTATGGAGCATCCGTTTCTATCATCAAACGGTTGGCTGGTATCTTATGAATAAATTCGCGTAGATGATGGCCGCGTCGTTCATCGCATATCCAGCCCGTAATGCCAATATGGCAGTCTAAATCAAGGTAGGCCTGCATTTCAT
>JAHDBX010000197.1 GCA_020630145.1 Gammaproteobacteria bacterium
GCATTAACTCTTCTTTAGAACTAAAATGTGTACTAACTTGACCAAAACTACTTACTGCCGCCTTGCTTAACTCACCACAAGCATAGAAATTTTGAATGTTTTTACTTTTGGCATATAAACCAATGTCTGCATGCTGCGCAAGCGCATCATTACCTAGCTCACCCATATCACCCATAATTAAACAGCTTGCTTTATCATATTCAGCCAATACGTCAATTGCAGCTTTAAACGATGAAGGATTAGCATTGTAAGAGTCATCAATAACGATATTGCCAAGTGCATATGTGCTTGCACGCAAGCGGCCATCTACTGAATGCATTGACTCAATACCTTGTTTGATTCCCTTCATGCTGACATCGAGAGCCAATGCCACGCTTGCAGCAGCTAAAGCATTGCGAGCATTATGCTTGCCTAGCAAAGGCAAATTTATCTCTATAGAATCTGTTAAATAATGCAGATTTAGACAGCCATTATTCAAATACCCATACACATCTGCATTTTTGTTACCTAATGAAAACGTCAGCACTTTATTATTTGTATTAATATCTAACCAATATTTAGCATAATCATCATCGAAATTAATAACAGCTGTTCCACCATCATTCAAATGCTGATAGATCTCACCCTTTGCTTTTGCAACACCCTCAATATCACCAAAACCTTCCAAATGTGCTGGGCCAGCGTTATTAACAAGTGCTACATCTGGCTTGGTAATATTCGCCAAGTAATCAATATCTTTAGCTTTGCTTGCTCCCATTTCAATTACGGCATACTGGTATTGACTCTCTACCCTAAACAAAGTTAATGGCACACCTATATCGTTATTTAAGTTACCTTTAGTTGCTATAGTTTCACCAGCAGTCGCTAAAATTGCCGCCAGCATTTCTTTTACTGTCGTCTTTCCGTTGCTACCCGTCACACCCACAAAACGTGTTGAAGTCAAACCTTGGCGCCACGCAGTCGCCAATTTGCCAAGTGCTATATAGCTATCATCAACCACTAATTGCGGTTGCATAGAATTAACGCTTTGTTCAACGATAAAACCTGTAGCACCGTTTTCTTCTGCCTGCCTAATATAGTTGTGAGCATCATGGTTCGGCCCTTTAAGGGCAAGGAATAAATGATTGCTTCCTACCTTACGGCTATCAATACTGACACCCGAAAATTCAACATCGTCGCCAATTAATATTGAATTCAAATATTTTGCAGCAACACTCATTCTCATGCTGCCTCACCAATATATTCATTCACAACAGCTTCATCACTAAAAAATATTTTTTCTTTGCCAATCAACTGATAGTCTTCATGCCCCTTACCAGCAATCAATACAACATCTGCTTGTTTAGCTCGCTGCATAGCTAAATAAATAGCTTGCTTACGATCGTGCTCAATTTGATATTGCTCACTACCACTAAAGCCTTGACAAATATCTTCAACAATAGACTCAGGGTTTTCAGTTCGCGGGTTATCATTGGTTACAACAATATAATCAGCATGGCTAGCTGCCTTAGCCATAAGTGGTCTTTTACCTTTATCTCTATCACCACCACAACCAAAAACACAAATGATTTTTCCATCACAATGTAACTTCAATGCCTTTATAGCTGCATGCAAAGCTTGAGGGGTGTGTGCATAGTCAATAACGACGGTAGTTTCGTCGTTAACTGTGATACATTGCATACGTCCCTTTATAGATTGTAATTTTTCTATTTTCTGACAGGCATGAAAAAAGGATTCGCCACTAGCTAGTAAAGCCGCTAATGTCGCCATTGCATTTTCAATATTGAATGTACCTAATAAATTTAGCCGTACAGTTTGAGTGTTGGCCTGGTAAGTAAGATTCAATTCAAAACCTGTTGCATTGACTTGTAACAGCTCAGCTTTTAATAAGTTTTTATTGCTGTTTTCTGCATTAAGCGTGTAGGCAATCACATTACAGCTTCTATCTTGAATAAATTGTTTATAAAGCTCTAAACCGAAACTGTCATCGTAGTTAACAACGATATTCTTTGCATTAAAGTCTGTAAATAATAATGCCTTTGCTTGCTTATAAGCAGATAGACTTCCATGATAATCCAGGTGATCACGCGATAAATTCGTTAATACCGCTGTATCAACATTTATCGCCGCCATTCTACCTTGCGATAATCCATGGGAAGATGCTTCCATAGAGACCGTCTTTACGCCCTCTGTTTTAAATTGCATCAACAATTGTTGTAATTCAATAGCGTTAGGTGTTGTGTGCGATGCAAACTGTAATTGATGCAAAGCGCCATTACCTATAGTGCCAATCACGGCAGAACCAGAAAACACTTGCGCAATATAATGACTGACACTCGTTTTACCATCTGTGCCTGTTATTGCAAGTACGCGCATATCTTTAGATGGCTGATCATAGAAAGCACTCGCTATACTACTCATAGCAAAAGGTAAATTTTCAATGATCACTAAAGGGAACTCAGCAGGCAAAACAGCCAATACTTCTGCGCTGTTCCTCTTGTCACAACAAATCGCGACCGCGCCATTTTCAATAGCTTGCAACACAAATTCATCTGCAGAAAACTGCTGCCCTTCTACTGCAAAAAACAAAGCCCCTTTGCCCACTAAACGACTATCAAGCGCAAGCTTAGCAACCAATACACCATCAACAGCAAAAGACTCATATATGGCATTTGGCAAATTTGATACAAGCTTAGTTAATAGTTTAGCCATTATCTAAGCCCTCTTTTAGGTCAACAGAAACATTACGCTTAGTTTCAGCATGTTGTTTTCGACTGATTCGTAGATCATCTGGAGCGACATTCATAAAGCGCAAGGTGTCTGCCATAATATTAGCAAAGACTGGTGCAGCAACTACACCGCCATAGTAATCGCCATTACTAGGCTGGTTAATTAACACAACAACGGCATATTTAGGCTGAGTGATTGGTACGATACCAGCAAACAAGGCTAAGTATTTTTTCTCTGCATACCCGCCCCCTTGCGACACTTTAACTGTGCCTGTTTTACCCCCAACCTGATAACCCGGGATAGCCGCTCTTATAGCAGTACCTTGATCAGACACCACATCTTTTAACATGCTCTTAATTTGTTGCGATACTTTTGCAGAAAGAATGCGGCGGCCATTAGGAGCACTATCCTGCTTTTGCAAGCTCAGCGGCAGTTGCACACCATCATTTGCCAAAGACGCATAAGCATGCGTTAACTGCAATGTTGTAGTTGCAATACCGTAACCATATGACAACGCAGCTTTACCTGCATTTGACCAACGATCATGATGCGTTAATATACCGGACTGCTCACCTGGGTAACCAATATCTGTAGCACTACCAAAACCAATATTTTTTAGCAGCGACCATAGGCCTTCACTCGGCATATCTAATGCAAGCTTACTCATACCAACGTTACTTGACTTCACCAATATAGAAGTAATATCCAGAGTGCCATAATTCTTAGCATCATTAATCGTATAGCCATCTATAGACATTTTACCGGGTGACGTATTCACTCGACTATTCACATTAATAGACTTGGCTTCTAAGCCTGCTGCTACCGCAAAAGTTTTCATAGTTGAGCCTGGCTCAAACACATCTACCATTGCACGATTGCGTATAGAGCCCGGCTGTAAAGCGCTACGATTATTTGGGTTAAAAGCAGGTTGATTTGCTACTGCCATTACTTCGCCAGTCTCTACATCGATAACTACAACCGAACCTGACTTAGCATTGTGCTGAGCTACAGCTTTTTTTAATTCACGGTAAGCGATATATTGAATGCGTTTATCAATACTTAGGTATAAATCTTGGCCTGCCTTTACGGGTTTAATATATTCAAGCTCTTCAATCGTCTGACCAATACGGTTACGCAGTACTTTTTTCTTGCCTGGATCACCCTTTAACCAATGGTTATAAGCTAACTCTAAGCCTTCTTGCCCTTGATCATCTATATTTGTAAAACCTAATAAATGAGACGTTACCTCACCCATTGGATAGTAACGCTTATATTGACGTTCTTTAAATACACCTTGTAGTTTTTTGGCCAACAACTCAGAAGCCTGCTCTGGCGATAAATGACGCTTCACATAAAGAAATGTTTTCTTAGCATTAGCACTTATTTTTTTCTTTATATCTTTGTGAGGCAGACCAAGAAATTCCGCCAGTACTTTTATATCTTCGCTTTTTTGTAGAATAAGCTGTGGATTAACCCAAATTGAATCAACAGGAGAACTGATTGCTAATAAGTGGCCGTTTCTATCATAGATAGCCCCCCGATTTGCATTAATACTGATTGTACGCTGCTGGCGCGCATCCGCTTTGCTTTGTAAATTCTTGCTATGACTGACTTGCAAATCAATAACTCGCCAAACTAATGCACTTACAATAAACACAATAAACAACACAACCATAGCAATACGCCATGATTGAATATTTATATTATTTGGGTCTAAACTTGGATTAGGTTCAATAAATGA
>JAHDBX010000198.1 GCA_020630145.1 Gammaproteobacteria bacterium
GATAACTTCTGGTAGTACAACCGCACCGCTAGGATCTTGTAGGCCTATACGTAAGGCATACAATTGAGATTGGTCAGATACTAAGAAGTCACAACGACCTGATTCAAAACCAGTACGTGTTTGATCCGATGTATCAAAAGTTACCGCTTTGTAGCTCATTGAATTTTCACGGAAGTAATCAGCAATCGCTAACTCAGTCGATGTACCTGCTTGAATACAAGCATTCGCACCATTTAGTTCCGTTGCACTGCTTACGCCTAATGCTTTACGAACAATGAAACCAGCTCCATCATAATATATAGTACCCGCGAAATTTAAACCTAGCGAAGTATCACGTGTATGCGTCCATGTTGTGTTACGAGACAAGACATCAATTTCACCTGATTGCAATGCTGTAAAACGCTCTTTTGCAGTTAATGGCTTATATTTTACTTTAGAAGCATCACCCAATACCGCAGCAGCAATACCACGACATACGTCTACATCTAAACCACTCCAAGAACCACTTTCATCTTTTTGTGAGAAACCTGCTAAACCGGTGCTCACACCGCACTTAACATAATCATTACTTTTTACACTATCAAGTGTACTGACGGAAACAGCTTCCTTAACTTCAGCTACTACTTTTTCTGCGGCTTGTTCTGCAGCTTGCTCACTACATGCTGCAACAATTGCTAGAGAACTTGCTAGCATTAATAGTTTGATCTTCATAAATTCCTCCGGTCTATTTAGAAATAAAGCTTTACTAGATACTAGCCTGTAAACTATTTGATCGCAAGGCATTGTGAGCATAAGAATTATCGACTTTGGATAAAAAAGTACAATTTTTTCATAAATGTGCTTTTCTCAACTGAAGTTTTATACGGAATGTTTATACAAATGTTATCAAAACTAGGTGAGTAAGTACTTTTAGGTAGTAAGCTTATACGATTCGAGCAAACCGCTATTAAATTAGTCAACCTTACTATTAAATAAAACAAAACTAAACGGCCAGCGTAAATAAAAAACGGCTGGAAAAGCACTTTTATAAAGTGAACAATAATAGTGCAAAAAAGATTTAGCACTACGACTAAAGTCTTATGTCTCGGGCAACTTATTTAGAGCGGAAACAAACCAAAGACACGAACAGATGATCTCAAATATGAAAAAGTCAGCATTCACTCTATGCAAATGCTGACTTTACTATCCAAAATGTGGAACCAAACCCAGAAAAGGCTTAATTAAAATTTATACTGAAAATGATGACCCACAGCCACAGGTTGTTTCTGCATTAGGGTTTCGAATAACAAATTGAGAACCTTGCAAGTCTTCTTTATAGTCAATCTCGGCACCAACGAGGTATTGATAGCTCATAGGGTCAATCAGGAGTGTTACACCATCTTTGACCACACTGGTATCGCCTTCGCCGATTTCTTCATCAAAAGTGAAGCCATACTGGAAACCAGAGCAACCGCCACCTGTTACAAATACACGTAACTTTAGCTCTTCATTTTGCTCTTCTTCAATTAAGTTTTTTACTTTAGCAACCGCAGAATCCGTAAACTCTAGTGGTGGCGGTAAATCTTCAAAATTTTCAATGGTACTTTCTACATTCATACGGGGTTCCAAAAAACGCTTTATTTAGATATAGCGCTCTTTTTTGGCATTTCAATCTTTCTTTCACCTGAATTTTCGACTCTATTCTTACGCTCTTGGGCCTGATGCTCCAATAAACGCTTATCTGAGTCCTTTGTATGTACCATATTACCGTTTATCGCTGCGCCCATCGCCATTTCTAATAATGCATAATAAACATTACCGTTTACCTTAGCATTATTGGCTAATTCGGCTCTTTGACTTGCATTAACGTCGCCTGTTACAACGCCATTAATCAGTACATTAGGTACATTAACGTCACCCTTAATTTCGCCTTGCTCACTCAAAATCAAGATAGAATCTGAGTCTGCAGCTGCACTAACGTTGCCATTGAGCTTGCCATCAATATGTAAACCGCCTTCAAAACGGATATTTCCTTCTAAAACAGTGTTCGAACCAATAATAGTCTCTACTTGGGCTGTTTTAAATTTGCTGTTATTTTTATCATTACTCTTAAACATTTAGTTGTCACCTCTTAAAGTAATTGCGTTCCATGCATACACTTTGGTTATCGATTCAAATTTTCTTGATTTTGGACTAACCTGTACTCTAACATCACTCGGTACAAAGTTCACCGGCAAATTAAGCTCACCTTCTATAGCTTGAAAATACTTAAACTTGAAGCTCTCTTTATCGGCTTGATTCTTTACAACTTGACCCATAGGTAGCGTCACAATGTCGCCATCTTGCTCGCCCTTTACCTCAAAAGATACTGTGCCACTAACAAAGCGATCACCACCACGGACTTGAGCTAAAACTAGGCGATATTGTAATGCCCCGGTAAACTGATTAGTAGACACCAACATTTGCTTAATATGCAAGCCAGGCTTTTGCTGGGCGGGGTCTAACAAGCTGGTATAGAAGGCCAATTCTTCTTTTAGTTCGTTGTTTTCCGCACTTATTTCTTGCACGCGCTCCTTAATATCACTGACAACGGCTTGTTCAATATCCAAAGCCGCTTTTAAGTCCGCATTTTGATTTAGATAATCATTACGCTCTACTGTCAGTTTATCGATATCAGCATTCAGCTCTTTGAATGTTACTTGATAATTGGTTGACAAATAGCCCGCCCGCCATTGACCAAACAAGTAAATAGCCGATGCTAAAGCCACAATAAATAGACACCCAGCAACAAAAAGTGCACGCACAACTTTAGGGTTACGTTGTTTTTTAATTAAAAAAGCAGTGTTCTTTTTCATAATATGCGGTCTTAAGGATATACGGAAACAGCTGTTATGCCCAATTCTTCAGGCAAACCTAACATCAAATTCATATTTTGTACGGCTTGGCCGGCAGCACCTTTTAATAAGTTATCAATCACGGATATTACAATTAGCTGCTTGCTTGAAGGTTTTTGGTGCACGGCAATTCTACACTTATTACTACCCCTAACACTTGCGGTGTTGGGTAAGTGGCCTTGCGGCAATACGTCCACAAACACTTCACCTTGATAATGCTTCTCATAAAGACTTTGTAAATTCACATCATCGTCGAGCAAATTTGTGTATATCGTGGCCAGTATGCCACGGATCATTGGTAACAAATGTGGCACAAAGCTCAAGTCTACATCTGTTCCAGCCAGAAAAGATAACTGCTCAGCAATTTCAGGTGAGTGCCTATGCGCAGGTAAACCATAAGCCCGAAAGTCTTCTGCAACTTCAGCATAAATATTAGGCATTTTAGCTGCCCTACCGGCACCGCTCACACCCGACTTCGCA
The DNA here is from genome assembly GCA_020630145.1 of Gammaproteobacteria bacterium. GTDB lineage: Bacteria > Pseudomonadota > Gammaproteobacteria > HTCC5015 > HTCC5015 > JAHDBX01. The sequence goes on from JAHDBX010000198.1 coordinate 3,354, forward strand.
TCAACAATAATTTGCTCGATATTGATAAGCTTATTTTTTAGCAAAGGCGTTAAAGCCAATAATGTTGCGGTTGGGTAACAACCCGGATTGGCAACTAAAGACGCTTTTTTTATCGCTTCACGGTGCAACTCAGGCAAACCATAGGCCGCTTGTTTAATTAAGTCAGGACAGCTATGTGGCATTGCATAATATTGCTCCCACAACGGCACATTGTTAATCCTAAAATCAGCGCCCAAGTCGACTACTTTTACGCCTTTTTTGATTAACTCTGGCGCCATATCCATACAGATACCATGCGGTGTAGCAAAAAATACTAAGTCATGCTCTGCAAGTTGTTGGCTATCTGGCTTAATAAATACTTGATCAACTATGCCGCGCAAATTAGGAAAGCTATCAGACACAGCTTTACCTGCATCGCCTCTAGACGTAATACTTTTAAGGTGCACCTCTGGGTGCTCAGCTAATAAGCGTAATAGTTCAACACCGGCATAACCAGTGCCGCCTACAACGGCAACAGAGTAAGTCATGATTAATTTCTACATATATACTAAAGAGCGCAATTATAGACCTTTGCGTCGGCAAATAGCGAATATTCAGTAAAAAAGCAGCTGCAAGCATAAAATCAATAAGTGAGTACTTACTGATATACTATTGCTTATGTTAATCAGCAGCCATCCATTCAACCGCAAACATGACAGCGACACACCAAACGCTGTAGCACTTGGCTAATCAATGCTAAAACCCCAGCAAGGCGTTATACTGGCCACATTGGCATTTATTCTCTGGGGCGCGTACCCATTTTATTTTAAAGTTATTGACCATATTAGCCCTTTAGCTGTGCTCTCAAACCGCATAATTTGGTCAACGCTTTTTCTCGTCGGACTGCTTTCTCTACTGAAATATTGGCGGCAGGTTCTTGAAACCATAAGCAATAAAAAGCTGCTTCTGTCTTTATGCTTATCTGCGCTATTGATTTCTATTAACTGGGGAGTATATATCTGGTCAGTAGTCAACGATCATTTATTAGATGCTAGCTTAGGTTATTACATTAACCCTTTGCTCAATATCGTGTTGGGTTTTCTATTCCTCAAAGAG
>JAHDBX010000199.1 GCA_020630145.1 Gammaproteobacteria bacterium
TTCACGTCAAAGGCTTTAATAAACCATTTGATAGGAAGTCTACACAAGGGCGCGGGAACTCTTGTTAGTATGAAAATAAACCGTGAAATAAAATGATGTGGCAGAATATAAAAAATATAGCTTTTTAGTTTTTGCATAAAGTGTTTATCTTAGGTTTATTTAGGGTTTGTATAGGTTTGTTTCTCTGAGTGCAGCTTGCCTTTGTTGTCACTTACCTTATGATTTGTAAAGTGCAAGAATATCGTTAGCCATTTTGTCTGCTGTATGTGGGTATGAGAACAAAACTTTAGGTTGAGCATTTTCACCAATTAAATAAATGGATGCTGAGTGCTCAACTAAGTAGTTTTCGCCTTCAACATGTTCTGGAATACTAAAGAAAGCGGCTAATGAACGAGTTAATTTCTTAAGCTGACTTTCTTCACCTGTTACACCTGTAAACGCAGGGTCAAAATAAGTGACGTATTCGTCAAGTTTCTCAGGGGTGTCTCGTTTAGGGTCTACAGAGATAAAAACGTATTCTATTTTATCTTCCGGTATGGTGCCCTGAATTTTTTGCTTAATTTGTTGTAATGTAACTAATGACGTAGGGCAAACATCAGGGCAGCTTATAAAGCCAAAAAACAGCAGTGTCCATTTATCTTTGAAGCTTTCTTCTGTATAAGCCTGATTTTTACCTGTTTTTAATTCGAATGGCGATACTTGTTTGAAGTCATCGGGATATAATGTGCCCACTTCGATAGAGATATCGTCTTGAAGCTTGTTTATGACAATATAGCTAACAAGACCGAGTACAAATACGCTTAATAATAAAGTGGCTGCTTTAATTGATTTCATAGAGATGATGTAGGTAAACAAGATTATGCAAAAAAGGTTAACACACACGATAGGTTCTGTCATTAAAGACTTAACTTTACAGTTTGAAAGAGCAGACCTTTATTATGGCCACGGTACTGATAATGCTTATGACGAGGCCGCTTGGCTGGTTTTGCATATGCTTGGAAAGCCTTTGCATGAAGATTGCGAAGTAACAGAACCCGTGTCTGATGAGTTATGGCAAAAAATCAATCGTATTGCCCAAGAACGTCTTGCTAGTAATAAACCCCTGGCTTATTTACTGCAGTCGAGTTGGTTTTGCGGTTATGAGTTTTATATTGATGAGAGGGCCTTGATTCCACGCTCACCCATTGCCGAGCTAATTTTGGATGATTATTTGCCATGGCTGCAAACGCAAGGTGAAACAGTTCGAATGTTGGACATGTGTACCGGATCAGCTTGTATAGCAATAGCAACTGCTTTACATATGCCGAACGTAATTGTAGATGCTAGCGACATTAGTGAAGAGGCGCTTGAAGTAGCCTCGTTAAACGTAGATAAGCATAAGATAGCCGAAAGAGTTTTTTTACATAAAAGTGATATGTTTACAGGTTTGCCCGATACTCAATATGACTTGATAGTTTGTAATCCACCTTATGTTGACAAGGAGGATATGGATAGTTTGCCGCATGAATACTTGCATGAGCCAGCTCTTGCATTAGCCTCAGGCAGTGATGGTTTAGATTTTGTGCGAAAATTTTTAAATCAGGCAAAGCAGTATTTAAGTGCAAATGGTGGCATTGTCCTAGAGGTAGGTAATAGTGCGGAAGCATTAGAAAGAAATTTTCCTAATATAGAAAAGATTTGGTTAGAGTTTGACCATGGTGGCGATGGAGTGTGTTTTATCCATGCTAAATCTTTGTGAAAATAGCTGATTAAACTTTGTTCATTGTGTTTTTAGCTCTGCCGTTCGTAGCGCATTAATGACACTTCGTCACCAAGCGTTTTATCTTAATTGACATTGTGCCGCTATTAGTTGATAAATACATTCCAGTTAATTAGTCGGTTTATGGCTAACTAATTTCCGTTGATCTAACTAACTAAAAAATAATAAAAGGACAACAGTGACTGCTGCTAATAGAAAACTATCTGCCGCCCAAACAGTGTTGAGCATTCAGGATTTTAAAAACTTGATTCAAGTCTCTTCTGTTTCAGAGCTGCAAAAAATTCCATTAGAAGCCTTGCCAAGGGTTATTCCTGATGAGGTATTAAACTCTACAACTGGTTTAATGCGAAAAACCTTAGAAAATATCATTTTCGAATTAAATATGCGCGAAGTAAGTGAGCGTGTAGAGCTTGAGTCTAAATACAGTGCTGAAGTCAGTGATGCCTTATTTTACTTTTCTGACTATTTTGGCAAAGAAAACTTCACTAGACTTAATAAGAAGTTAGTAGAACTTGGACTACTTTATAAAACCTGGAAAATAGATAATGATGAGCAAAAAAGGCAGGATTTGCTGCCAAAGATAAAAGAATTAAATGGCCTGATAGATATTATTAAGCGTGAAACCAAGTCTGTTATCAAAGCCAGAGTAACGTTGGCACAAAATATAAAGAATGTAGGTAAAGATAAAGCACAATTTGTTGCTGAGATAGAAAACCTTCAATATATCATTAAGCGGAATGAACAAAAGATGTCGCAATATTACCACTTGCGTCTATTGGTTATTGGTGCTGATATGCGAGATCTATCAAGTAAAATAAAAGATAGCAGCGATTTGATTGCGATTGTTCAAGATAGTATTAGTCTTAATCACGCTCAGCTTAATCAGTTAACGGGCAAGTCATTGTTGCCAGGCTTTAAGAAGAAAGTGAAAGGCAATAAAAACTTTATAGACAAGCTTCGCCAAGAAACAAACGCTTTGTTATCACAAAAAAAAGCCTTAGAAGTACCTATATCAGAAACAGCTTTAATTGCTTGGTTAGATGTTGTTGTTGATGCGACCTTAACAGATGATAAAAGGCAGGGGTCAATTGCTTTATTAGGCAGAGTTAGAATGACCTTATTTCATTTATTACAACAATACTGTCTTCAGCAGGAAGCAGCGGCTATGGATGTTGCTCAGCACCCGTTTTCTCAAACCTCTCCTGAAACGGTTATTAAATTCTTGCTGCAGTCAGAAGAGTTTATTTTGCAGTACTTCCGGAATAAGCGATTAGAAACAGCATCGTGGATGGGAAACCTAGCTGAGTCTAAGGTGGATATGTTGGGTAAAATAGAGAAACAGTTGTTAAAAGAATTAAAGAAAAATTCCAAGTTTCACAAATAGTTAAAAGTCTAAAATAGCGATGGAGCAGTTGTCCTTATAACCTTTTTCTTGTGACATTAGTTTTGTCAGCCGTGATGAAAGTCTGCCAATAGCTGTTTTAGGAGTGCAGTCAGTGATGAGTTTTTTAAGTGTGATGGCATCAAAGTGGTTAGCAATACCATCAGAGAAATTGGCGACACGCCAACCTTTTTTAACAGTCACTTTATTGTGAGTTAAAAAGCCAAATTCATTCCAACCGTTACGCCTTTGTCTGCTAGTCACTTTATCGCCCATAATAGCATTAATCACTTTATGACCAATAGCTTCATCGATAGACTCATACTGCAATTCAAATTTATCATCAAAAACGACCAAGTGAACATCGCCTGCCTGGCCTAAGTCAATTTCATATTCATCGCTAAGGCTTTCTATTTGCATATTCATGGTGCAAACGCCGCCTTGGCCTAGATCGTGTAGTTCATAACTATTTTGGGCAGCAACAACTGCTTGGTCTGCATTGCCAGCATGCTTAATAATGGCATCACAAAATAGTTTTCTGGCTTGAGCGCCGTTACCATAGCCGCCCATACCATCAATAACGGTGACTTGGTTATTATCGGGCAATATAACAATACCATCCTCATTAGCTTTGCGTTTGACACCAATATAGGATGCTGCCGCAACTTTTACGCCGCAAGCAAGCTGTGTTGAGCGAGCCGTTTCTAATAGACTGTCTTTTTCTTGGTCAGAAAAAACAATATGGCGATATTTAGTAGGTTGAGGAGCCTTTTTAACAACGGCGGGCTTTTTAACGGGTGGCGTGAAAGGTATGGTCTTTTCAAGTAAGAACTCACCATTTTTAATGCAAACAACAAAATATTTTTGGTCTTTACTTTGTAGGGTGGTTGATTGTAAGTCTTCAACCTCTTGTTGTTTCGAGCGCTGATATAGCTTGTATAATATGTTTTGGTAGCTAATAAGCGCTAATATGTCATCGTAGTCTAGAGTTTGTGAATGATGAAAAATTTTCCGTAAAATATAGAAGTGACCATGTTGATGCCAGAACTGTATGTTTTGTGATTGACCACTGATTGTGCCAATGCCTTTGCCTGCCGCAAGCAACTGATAAATTAATACAGTAAGAATTTTTAGCTGTTCTAGCTCATAGTCGGAAAATACAGTCTGTTCCGTAAAGTCAGCTGCATGCTCTCGAAATGTGCCTGCATCATCGGGTGTGAGTATGGAGCTACCATCATTACTTATAAGTAAGCCATGAAAGCTCTTGTAGCGTTCTAATAAGTTATCGCGCGCAGAGTTAAAAT
>JAHDBX010000200.1 GCA_020630145.1 Gammaproteobacteria bacterium
ATAAGTTCTTTGATAAAGAAGGCATTTCAATGGATGATTTTTTACCAGCAACCGTAAATGCGTACTCTACATGGCCTAAAGGCACGGAAAACTATTATGCTCTACCTGCTATGGGTGATGCTTTAGGGTGGGTTTACCGTAAAGATTGGTTTGCTAAGCCTGAGTTGCAAAAAGCGTTCAGAGAGAAGCATGGTCGTCCATTAGCGCCACCTACAACGTGGGTTGAGCTTAAGCAAGTTGCTGAATTTTTCCAAGGTCGTGTAATTGATGGTAATAAAGTTTATGGTGCTGCTATTTATACTGAACGTGGTTCTGAAGGTATTACTATGGGGGCAACGGCTTCATTATATGCGCATGGTTTTGAATATGAAAAGACACCAGGCAAATATGATATGGAAGGTGCTGTTAACTCTAAAGATGCAGTTAAGGGTTTAGAATTCTATAAGTCTTTATATGATTGCTGTACACCTCCGGGCCATTCAAATGCCTATATGGTAGCTAACCTTGATGCATATAAGTCTGGCCAAGTTGCTATGCAAATGAACTGGTTCGCATTTTTCCCGGGTATTTCTAAGGATGAAAATGTGGGTTCTAAGTCAGGTTTCTTTGTAAATCCTCAAGCTAAAGTAGCGGCTTCCACTTTGGGTGGTCAAGGTATATCAGTTGTTTCATATTCAGATAATAAGAAAGAAGCGCTAGAGTATATCAAGTGGTTCTCTAAGCCAGACGTTCAGTCTAAATGGTGGAAGTTAGGTGGTTACTCTGCACACAAAGCCGTTTCAGGTGCTCCGGGTTTTGCACAGACTGCACCGTTTGCAGCTGACTTTTTAGTCGCTATGAATGGCGTTAAAGATTTTTGGCAGGAGCCTACTTATGCTGAATTACTACAAGCAATGCAAAAGCGTTTGCATGACTATGTAGTAGCAGGCAAAGGTACTGCTCAGCAAGCTTTAGATAAACTAGTTAAGGATTGGGAAGAAGTATTTAAGGATGATGGTAAGAAGCTATAAGTAAACTCAGATTGGCAGTTGAGGTAAGAAGCAACTGCCATGATTACTATAGTAAAAGCACGGTAATAATATAGTTACCTATAAAAAACCCGAAAAACATAGTTTTTTGGGTTTTTTAATGACGGTTTGTTTAAGCAGAGATGTAGGAATGCTTATTTATTGGGGTAACTAGGAAAAGGCTACCAGTTAAAGTTAACAGTTTTTACTTCTTGGTCCCAGTAATTTTGTATTTTTTCGTTCATTATGGTTACCGTAACTGAACAACCTTCCATATTTAAAGATGTAGCATAGTTGCCAACCAATGTTCTAACGACTTTATAACCGAGTGATTGTATGTATTCACTAACTTCTTTATACATTAAATATAACTCGAGTGAAGGTGTGCCGCCTAGACCGTTAATAAAGAGCAAAATCTCTTTGCCAATGTCTTCAGGTAGGCTTTTGATAATGTCGTTAACGGTTTTCTCAGCGAGTTCTTTTGCTGAAAGCAGCGGAATTCTTTTGTGGCCTTTTTCCCCATGAATACCTACGCCATATTCCATTTCATGCGCTGCGAGCTCATACGTTGGTTCATTGGCGAGTGGTAATGTTAATGGGGTTAATGCGAAGCCTATCGTTCTTGTACGATTGTTTACGTCATCGGCTAATTCTTTTAGTGCATGCAATGGTTCTTTTTCTTCTGCGGCAGCGCCAACAATTTTTTCTACTATAACTGTGCCTGCTAGGCCACGTGCATTACTTCTATCTGTAAAGATGGCATCATCGTTAACAAACGCTATTTCTATATTTGTATCAGCCATAGTTTTAGCGATTTCGAAATTCATTTTATCGCCTTGATAGTTCTTCACTATTAGCAATATGCCTTCTTTATTGGTAACACTGTTTATTGCTGCTAAAATTTGATCGGGTGTTGGAGAGGTTAATAATTGTCCTGGACATACGGCATCTAGCATGCCGATGCCTATAGACCCTATATGCAATGGTTCGTGCCCTGAACCGCCACCGGAAACAATAGCGACTTTGTTCTTTGCCTTCTGAGTACGTGTAATAAATAGTGGTGATTGCTGACATTGAACAAGGTGAGGGTGCGCAGAGCAAAACCCAGATATGCTATCTATGACGAGTGTATCAATATCGTTGATTATGTTTTTCATGTTCTAAAATCACACCTCTAGGGTTTTAGATCTTTGTACATGTTTACCATGTCATTTGCTAATTTTAGTACAGCTTGTTTAATATCGTCATCTATTTTTTTGTTACCTGTTTTAGGTAATACAATTGTATTGGCTGGGTCTTTGGCTTCTTCTGCTTCATTTATATAAGCGGCGTATTTGGGGTGAGCTTGGCAATACTCTTCTAAGAAAGCTTCCCGTTGATCCATTGAAAAGCCACAGACTTTAAATATATCTTCTAAATGTTTGTAGGGAACAGGTATTTTGTAGTTTGGGTTTGAAATTTGCGAGATAAAACTACGGTTTTTACCTAATGCGTCGGAAAGACGTTGTCCCATACCTGATGGACGTTCTGCAATGACAGAGCGTAAAATAGTCTTGTAATTAGCCACATTTTTTAAGCGATCAGACATTATATTAATACTATATTAATTAGAAGTTAAGCCGCAGAGATTTTACTATATCAGGTTATAGATACCTTTAATAAAAATCAATGCTTAAGCATGGCCAAGTGTTGAATCTCGGTCATCTTATTATTTCATAAAGCTATGAATATAGGGACATGTCTTTTAAGGTTTTTTGAATACCTTTTAATGATTCTCCGCAAGAGGCGACGGAGGCAGTTGTTAAACCACCTTCTACCAGCGGTGCATCAATAATAGCAATTTTTCTAGACTTGCTACTTTCAAACCTGCTTATTGCAATTTTGCTATTCATTTCTGTACTGCCAAGGTCAACAAATATTGCAACGCCCTTATCTGACCAGACTTGTTTGATTGCCTCAGTGATTTGATCTGCGTCGCTACCTAAACCACCTTCTTTATTGCCACCACAGTGTGCGATTTTGACTTTGTTTTGACACATTTGATTTAACATCTGGGCAACACTAGCAGCAACATCTGCTGAGTGCGAAACGATAACAATGCCGATATTATCCATGATTATTCAGTGCCTCACAAATAGAGCAAACAATAACTTCACTAGAGTAGGCGCCTGGATCTAGATGACCTATGCTTCTATCACCTAAGTAAGAAGCGCGCCCTTTTTCTGCTTTCATATTTATAGTTGAATTACTCAAATTTCTAGCTTTTCTAGCAACTTCAGATAAATCTGTTTGTTGCTCTTTAAGTATTTCAAGTACAGGCACCAATACATCTAACATGGTTTTTTGGTTGATATGAGATGAACCTAATACCATCATTGCATCAATACCTTTTTCACAGGCAATGATAAAATCATTGACTGTTTCGCCTGTGTTCATATTCTTGCCGATATTGATAAAGAGTGTACCATATAATGCGCCAGATGCGCCCCCAATTGAGGAGATCAGGGTATTGCCGATGGAAATGAATACATCGGCTGTGGAGTCAAATTTTATATCGTCAATATTTTCAAGCAAGGACTTACAACCACGGCTCATATTAGCGCCGTGATCACCATCACCTATAGCCCTATCCAAGGAGTTTAACTCATCTTCAATAGCTATCACTTTTTCTACTGTAAACTTAAGCACATGCTTTAGTTTTTTTGCAGGTATTAAGGTATTTTCCATTGCTTTATGTACCTTATGTATTTATAAAGAACGATAATATAGGATTATGTTTCTATTACAACACCGTTATCATCAAAATAAAGAGGCTCTACAAAGTTGATAGATATTTCTTCGTTGTCTCTATATGAAGTATGCGGGTCAGCTAAAAGAATCATGTCATAGTTATTCAGCTTTAAATGTAGATAACTTTGGTCACCTAAATGTTCAACGCGTTTAACTATAGCAATATAGTTGTCACCAGACCTTGACTCTATACGAGTATGTTCAGTTCTAACGCCAATATTTTTTGTACCTTCAGGGCAGGTTGTTTTGTTTAATATCTCTGCAGGTATTAAGTTAATGGGTGGTGAACCAAGCTTGCTAGCTACATATTCATTTTTTGGTGATTTGTATATTTCTTTTGGTGTGCCAACTTGTAGTAGTTCACCTTCACGCATAACGCCAATTCGGTCAGCTAAGGTCATTGCTTCAACTTGGTCATGCGTAACATAAAGAATCGTTGCGCCAAGTTCAGATTGAATACGTTTAAGTTCAATACGCAGTTCGGAGCGTAACTTTGCATCGAGTGATGAAAGTGGCTCATCCATAAAAAATATTAATGGGTTGCGTACTAATGCGCGGCCAATAGCAACACGTTGCATTTCGCCACCTGAAAGGGCGGTCGCTTTATTTTTTATTTTATGATC
>JAHDBX010000201.1 GCA_020630145.1 Gammaproteobacteria bacterium
ATCACTATGTTGTATAAAGTCGTATCGGTAAATTATATACCCGTGTTGTCAAGATTTTTGCCAACCATCGTTAATGGGGCCAGAATTAATAACAAAATAAAAGCATAAAATTTTGAGCAATGCCGTCATGATATATTGTATATGGCGGCTTTTTTTTGTCTTGGCTTCATAGGAAAACCTTAACATATAAGGTTTATAAGATAAAAGTACGATATTCCTATCAATTACTTGCTTATAGAGTCATACTGAGCTGCATTGGCTTGCTGGCCATTCTTAAAACAGCCCTTAGGTTGGCTCATACTGGCTTTAGGTTTACTAAGTAATAACAGGTGGGAAGTATTATGAGTAAAGGACAAGACAGTAAAAAAAACACGAAAAAGAAACCGCTTTTAACAGCAAAAGAAAAAAGACTGGCAAAAGCGGCAAAGAAAGCCGAAACGAATGTTTTAGGCCGTTAAGTACAGCAAGGTCATCTACTTAGTTGATGGCCTTATTTACTTGGTCTAAGATTATGCAGCATAGTAGTCATCAACAATTTTTTGGGCTATGCCGTATAAAGTCGCATCGCCTTCTTTTAAAACCTTTAGTAAGCGTTTCTTTTCTTTCATATAAATTCTTGAAAAATTAGGGTCGTAAGTTGTAATTGATTTTGAGTTATCAATTAAGTCAGCTAATTTAACCGTCTTGGCTCTGGGGCTTGCCAAGCGAGTATGTTCAAGGTCCAGCGCTTTTCGTAGCTTTCTATTGCCGTCTTCCGGTTTAGATATATCTGTTAAGTTTTCTACTAATTCGGCAATTGCCTCCCCAAATTCACTTTTAATGTCATCTAAAGTTCTCCGCGTGTCCTCTACAACATCATGTAGCCAAGCGGCACAAATCATTTCTTTATCATCGGTTACAGTCGACACCAGTTTTGCTACAGCAGCCGGGTGCACAATATACGGATCACCTGTGTATTTTCTTTTCTGGTTAATTTCTGCATGGGCTGCTTTTGCATACTCACTGGCTTTTTTTATTGTATCCGTTGTGGCTTCTGGCATGTTTTTATTCTGCAAGATGAATGCTTTGTTCGGCAAGCCCGGTACCTACTTCAGCAAAATAGTTAAACACTTCATCAATACCTGCCTCCAGTAGGATTGCTTTTTGGTCGTCATATTGGGATATGCCGGCCGTTTTGCCTTGATAGCCTACATGCTTGAGTTGTTTTACTGCTTCGAGAGTATCAAGATAATTTGGCATTGAAAATATAATTAAACGGATAGATTGTAGATTGATATGCGCCCAAAAATCAGGGTCTTCAGCATCGCCTAAAATAACGTTTCGTCCAGCCTGTTGTTGTTTTTTAACCCGTTCTTTATCTACATCAATACCGCATACATTTTTTTGTAAATGGTGACGAAAGGCGTCATAAGCACCCATGCCCACACGGCCCATGCCAATCACAAGCACTGTTGCATTGCCGGATTCAGGAAAAGGGTCTTCAGGTAAGCGTTCTACATGTTCAAAACGTTTTATGTGCTTGCTCCAGCGTGAATATAAGCTGTGCGCATTGGCATTCATAACAGCAGAAAACACAAAAGATAGTGAAACAGCCAGCGCCATAATAACTAACCACTCTTTCGTTAACAGGTTATACGTGACACTAATTGAACATACGATCAAACCAAATTCACTGTAGTTTGCAAGGCTGATAGCACTCAAAAATGCAGTACGACTGCGTAGTTTTAAGTACGTTAGCCAAACAAAAAATAGTCCGGCTTTAATAGGCAATGCTATTGCCATAATCATTGCGGCACCTAGCATGTCAGTTGTTGGCAAGGCAGTAAAACCAATAGAAAGGAAAAAGCCAATAAGAAAGATATCTTTGAAACTAAGCAGTGATTTTGACAGTTCGGTAGCTTTATCATGTCCGCTGAGTAAGGCGCCAATAACAATGGCCCCTAAGTGGGCTTTTAAGCCAACTAATTCAAATAACTCGCCAAATGAGAGAGCGAAGAAAAAACCTGCTAGTGGCAACATTTCACCATGACCGCAACGTTGCAGTACCCTATCAAGTATGGGGACTAGAAGAGGCAGAGCCAGTAAAGTAAATGCCCAGACTGATGGGGCTTTGCCTGAAGCTAATGTCACAAAGATAACGGCTGCAATATCTTGAATCACAAGAATACCAATGGCTACTTGACCATGGCGGGCGCGTAATTCTCCCCTTTCTTCAAGAATTTTTATTGCGCAGACTGTGCTGCTGAAGCTAACAGCAAAGCCGATTAAGGCTGCAGACTGCCAATTCAGGTCGGTAAAATACTTCAGGCCTAGATAGCCTAGTATAAGGCTGTTGAGGGTGGTCAGTAATACAATAACCAGCATATGGCCTGAAGCGCCGCCCCATATCTCAGTTTTGAATAGGCTGCGAATATTAAGTTTTAGGCCAATGGTAAATAGCAATAAAGTAATGCCAAGGTCAGATAAGGTTTGCAGTGAGGCGTCAGGCTGAACGCCAAGTGCATGAAGTCCAAAGCCTGCCGCTAGATAACCAATCAGAGGAGGTAAGCCAACTTGCTTAACGATGAAGCCAAAGATAAAAGCAACTGCAATCCAAATATAATCCATAATGCAGTATAGCGTATTCGTTAATTAATTTCGAAATAGGTGATGTTGATTTTTTTGACTAGAAGTAAATATAGAGTGAAAGTGTTTTTTAATAGTCAGAAAATAAACATCTTGATGATGTTGTCATTTATTTGTAATTACGTTGATAAAAGTGGCGATTAGAAATAATCTACATTAAATGTTTAGCTTGCTACAAGTATGTTGTCTTAAAAGCAAATAAAAGTTTGTCTAACTATGTTTGATGATATTGCTGCCGCAGCCCGAGCCAGCGATTGATTAAGCGTTTACTATTTTCAGGATATTGCTCATGCATAATATCTGCAGCCGCTTCTATCTCTGGTAGTAGGTGTACATCTCTAAATACATCGGCGACTCGGAAACCATTGTCACCAGTTTGGCGTGTACCAAATAATTCGCCTGCGCCGCGCATTTTTAAATCTTCTTCAGCAATTTTAAACCCGTCTTGGGTTGCGCGCATGGTGTCTAATCTGTGTTTGGCTTTTTGTGATAGCGGTGACTTGTACATAAGGACACAAGAGCTAGCTGTACTGCCGCGGCCTACACGGCCTCGGAGTTGATGTAGTTGTGCCAAACCTAAGCGCTCAGCATTTTCTATCATCATAAGTGAGGCGTTGGGTACGTCAACGCCTACTTCAATCACTGTGGTTGCGACCAATATTTGTGTTTCATTGTTTTTAAACGCTTGCATAGCTGCGGCTTTTTCTTTGGGCTTCATGCGCCCATGTACCAGGCCGATATTAATATCAGCAAGTTGTTCTTTTAATAACCCGAAAGTGTCTTCTGCGGTTTCACATTGCAGGGTTTCTGACTCTGATATAAGTGGACATACCCAATAAGTTTGTTTACCTTCTGCACAAGCATGACGAATACGTTCAATAATGTCTGCCCGCTTTTCTTGAGCAATAACCACCGTTTTAATAGCCGTTCTACCGGGTGGTAGCTCATCAATAACGGAGTAGTCCATATCTGCATACATTGTCATAGCGAGTGTGCGTGGAATAGGGGTTGCCGTTAAGGTGATTTGATGGGGTGAAATATCGTTATGTGCGTTTTGCCCTTTTTTTCGTAATGCCAAACGTTGATCGACACCAAAGCGATGTTGTTCATCAACAATCAGTAATGCGAGCGAGTTAAATTCAACGTCGTCTTGAAAGAGCGCATGCGTACCCACAACCATTTTAATATTGTTGTTTTCAAGAGCTTGTAATATTGATCGTCGGTCTTTTGCTTTCGTGCTGCTGGATAAGTGGGCAACGGGTATTTTAAGTGGCGTTAGCCATTCTTGAAATTTTTCATAATGCTGCAAAGCCAGCAGCTCTGTAGGTGCCATCACAGCAACTTGGTAGCCGTTTTCAATAATGGGCAAAGCCGCCAGTAAGGCTACAATAGTTTTGCCGCTACCGACATCACCTTGAATTAAACGTAAAGCAGGGTGCTTTTTTTGTAAATCTTTATTAATTTGTGCAACAACTTTTTGCTGTGCATGGGTTAAAGCAAAAGGTAGCTGTTTAAGGCAGGCGGCTTGTAAAGTAGTACTTAATTTTATATCAGGTGCTTGTTCATATTGACGTTCGTGCTGTTTGACTCGCATCGCCAGCTGGTGTGCAAGAAGTTCTTCAAAAGCAAGCCGTTGTTGTGCTGGGTGCTGTTGTTCTTTAAGCAAGCCAATATCATTATGCAAACCTTCACCTAAAGATGGGCGATGAATTTGGTATAAGCACTGGCTTAAAGAGGGGTAGTTTTGTTCTGCGATAATTTCGTTTGGTATCACATCATCTATAGGCTG
>JAHDBX010000202.1 GCA_020630145.1 Gammaproteobacteria bacterium
CAACAGACTTTTTCTTATTATAAATAAGGTTCATGACTAAACCAGAAATAAGCGCGACAACGAAGGTTAGCAAGCCCATAAAAGGTTGGTAATACAAGTCATTAGTGTCAACACAATAGTAGTAGTGGCAAAGTAAAAAGTTAATGTTAAAAGCAACAAAAACAAAAACAACGCCAACAGACATTGAGATAAAAAATATGTGCCAGTTTTGTTTTTTAGCGACTATATATTTAAGTCGATATACTGATGTACAGAAGATATAGCCTATACAGGCAGCCAGTAGAATTATAGGAGTCATCCTTTACCCTGTAGAAATGAAAGCTGCTAAGGAAGTTTATGTTGAGGTTTTTTTTAGTATTTCAATATCTACGGCTTTAAGCATACTTGAAACATGCTTACGAAAAGCTTTATTCTTGGATAAAGACTCTTCTCTTATTACGCCATTACCTTCGACTTTATAATATGATGCAAAAGCGGTTTCTTTTTGTCTATTATCAGCACTATCAGACATGCGGTTATCTCCATAATCTGGACAATTATAGCAATAAAGGCTTATTTGAGCCATATAATAACTATAAATAGGAAAAAATCCTTAAACAGCGATGATTAGCTAGGTTTATGATGTTAAGAGCTAATTATTTAGCATTCCAAGCAAAATCACGTAAAGAGACCTTCATATTGATCAAGATAACGCCTTCTGCTAATAGCAAAGCCCGTTGTTTTTTATAGTGTTTGCTGCCTGTGGGAAAGGATAACTGGCCTTTGGCATTGATAACACGGTGCCAGGGCAAGCTTGTTCCTGTCGGTAACTTTTTCAATGTTGAGCCAACGTAACGAGCATGGCGAGGATAACCTGCTAAAGCGGCAACTTGTCCATATGTAGCAACTTTACCCGGTGGGATTCGGGCAACAACCTGCCAAATTAGTTCATTAATATCAAGCGTGCTCATGAAGGGGTATTAGAACCTTATCAAGACTATTATAGAGATAAAGCGCCCCAATAAATCAGTGCTGAGCAGCCAAACCAAAATACCCAGTGACCTAGATATAAGTAATCTTTTGCTGAACGTTTAAGAGCAATAAGTTGAACAATCCACGCAACTCCCCAAAAAAAATAAAAACCGGCCAAACAAAAAGCCATTAATTGTTTTTGAATGAAAATATCTGTAAAAGACAAGATAAATAATAAGCAAGATAAAGCTAAGAGGTCTATGCTAACGAGTTGAAAGGCGCATATAGATTGCACCCAGTTACGATCGAGGCTCTCAAAATTATGTAAGGTTTTCTTCTCGGCTAACTTAGCGGGCGCAATACTCAGAGATTCTCTTAAACCACCAAAAATATGCGCAAAGAAAGCAAGTAAGGTTAAACATGCAACAATAGTTAATGGGTAGTTCATATAATTTTCCGTTTTATATAAATACTATATTTGAGCATTTATGATGATGTAGAAGATGAATACTCACGTTTAATTTCAACAACTTGTACGGAGTAAGATTTATACCAATTAGCGCGCCCTTTTTCCTGTGCTGATAAATGTTCAGCATCTTGCTTCCATTTTATTATCTGTGACTCATTATCCCAATACGATATTGCTATTTCATCGTCACCTTCTGTACAAGCTGTAAATTCTTTACAGCCATAATTATTAATAGCTAAGTCACGCATTCTTTTAGCGAGTGCAGAATACTCAGCATCTAATTGGTTTATTTTGGCTCTAAAAATAACAGCAAACATATTGTCCTCTTGAACGAATTAAGCTTTTTTATAGCGTAAGTATATTTGAAAGTATCCCAAGCTTAGTAATATTTCAGTAATAATGGCAAGAAAAATACCAACACCAGCAAAGCCGCGAATATATTCAAAAATCCCGAGAAGGGACAAAGCTAACATTGATATAGATAAAGCGATGCAAATACTTTGCCTTGCTTCAGAGTGTATTGCTTTACGGTTAAGCCATAATATTATTGCAATACATAAAAATAACATGGCCGCACGACGTGATATAAAAGAGGCAGAGTCGTGCATTTGAATCTGAAAAAGCGTAAATAATATTCCGGGTGTAAATAATAAAACTAAAAATAACACACTGGTTATCAGCGCTGTTATTGTACTTAAGTGTTTAAATGTGATCATACAAAGTATCTCGCTTATTGTTGTAGCATGCTAGACAACTTATTTACAGTATTTAAGTTACGAGCGGTTGTTACTACACTTAAGCAACGCTCAATATTAGCGGCTAATTTGGATCTGGCCATACCATCTGGAGTATATAAGTAGAAAACCTTATCTTTTACTGTATATTCTTCGGAGTGAGCTTTAAGGGCAAGTAGCTTTTCTGTGTTGATGTTTGTGGGTGTATCTTTACAAAAATAAAAATGACAAAATTTACCTTCAGCGAAATCATAAGGGTTATTATTAAGGGCCTGTTGAATATCATTAGCACTGAGTAGAAAGACTTCTGGTCTAAAACCGAATGTATCATTAATTAAGTTTGCAATTTTAGTTGTAGGTTTTTTCTTACTATCAAAAATAACATTACCACTTTGAATGTAGGTACGAATATTTTCATAGCCACATTTGCCCATTAAGGTAATGAGTTCTTTCATGGGAAGTATATTGTTACCGCCGACATTAATACCTTTAAAGAGTGCAATATATGTGCGCATATAATGACCTACTAAATTTGCGTATGGAATTAAGCGTTAACTTAACATAAATATAAGAACACTATTACCATTAAAACATACTATTGCATGCAAGGTTAGAATCCTTATTTTTTCCTTAATTCCTTACTTATAAGTCGTGTATAAATGCGTTTATATAAAAAACGATTTTTAAAATATTGATAAGAATGATTTTGGGAGACACAATGAACAGAAAATTGACAGCATGTATACTTGCCATTCTAATAGCAATGACATCTAATGTAGCAAATGCAGAGAAGGTTGAAATAAATTTAAAAGATAAGCTTGATGGAATATTAAGCGAATATTGCCTAGATATAGCAGGTGGCAACCAAAATGTAGATACGTCTAAAGGTTTGCAAGCACACACATGTTATAGCTATAAAGGTTCCTTAGGAACAGACCAGGTTTTTGATACGGAAAAATTTGCAGACAATGTTTTATATATGCCAGAGTATGATGTCTGTGCAACATTAGAAAGTTTAAAAACAGGCGCAAAAGTTAATCTTGCTAGTTGTGATGGCAGCGCCTTACAGACTATAAACTTTTCAGCTGCCGGCACGATAAGTCCTGTAGCTGCGCCTACATTATGTTTTACCGCAGGAGAGAGTACTCGAATGGGTCGAGGTGGAACATCACAACATCAAATTAAAAGCCTTACTCTAGAAGTCTGTAGTGATGCGCTAGCAAGCTCGCAAAACTGGAGTTCTCGTACAAAAGAGGACTAAACCTGAGAAAAAATAAACACAACGACTAAAGGGCTACATGTTTTGTTTAGCCCTTTATCGTAAATTTATTATAAACAGCCAGTACCCCTTCCATTACACCAGCTTCATAAGGATGCTTACTGGTTTCTAATAAGGCTTGTGCTGTACAGCCGCCGTATATATTAGCGTTGAGCCCTTGGTCTGCCCCACTAGCCAGTAAGGTTTCTACGATATCAGCTAGATTTGCAGGTATAACCTGCCTATACCCTTCTACACCATTTGAGCCGGTGTAATGCAATAAAGTAGCGCGATGCGGATAAGACGATTGTTGGTGAACAATATCAGGATTAATTTGTATAGCATTCTTAATAGCATCTATATCACCCGCGAGCATTTTATCGACTAAGGGTTCAAATACGGGGTCTATATCAGTATTGTAATTTTCTACGGCTTGCCAATTTTCAAAGCCGTGTTCTTTAGCAATACATAACTTCGCGTCATCTATAGTAAATCGTAAAGCAAAAACATCATTCAAGTCATCAGTTTTTAATTTTTGGCCGACAATAAACAGTATGCCGCTATGTTTATTTTTATGTCCATCTAATAAACGCTTAGCAAGTTTCTCCAGATATTGCTGTAAAGGCTGCTCAACACGGCTGCTACCTATTAAACCATCAAATAAATCAGTAAGAGCTTTTACTTGTAAGTCTTTATGCACAGTTGTCATATATTAGTATGGAATAGTTGTTTGCTTATAAATATTTTCTTTAAGTATTATTCAAGTAGAATATTTACATCGTTTATATTTTGCGGGCGCACAACACGTGCTACTTCTTTACCATCGACCAGTTTAATCAGCGTTGGCCATAATTTAACTTTATATGTACGGCCTAAAGCTTTGCCTTTACCGTCGTATATTTTAATATGGCGTAATGCAGTATTGTTGGCTAATGCTGCTTGCATAACCGTACTTGCCGCCTGGCAATGTGGGCACCAAGGTGCACCAAACTCCAGT
>JAHDBX010000203.1 GCA_020630145.1 Gammaproteobacteria bacterium
TATGATCCATAACACGACCGGGTGTACCCACAACAATATGCACACCACGGCGCAGTTGTTTAAGCTGAATACCGTAGTCCTGACCACCATAAATAGGCAATATATTAAAGCCGTTTATATGTGAGGCATATTTCTGAAACGCTTCAGCAACTTGTATTGCTAATTCACGGGTCGGTGCCAGCACTAATGCTTGAGTATGTTTTTGTTTAACGTCAATAGTCGACAATAACGGCAAGGCAAATGCCGCTGTTTTACCTGTACCCGTCTGAGCTTGGCCTAATACATCTTTACCTTGTAGCAAAGAAGGAATGGTAGCAGCTTGAATAGGCGATGGCTTTTCATAACCCACATCATCCAAAGCACGCATAACAGCAGGCAGTAAATTTAAGTCAGAAAAGTGCTGCTCAGGAGCAACCGTGGTAGTTTTTGATGAAGACATTAAGGAACCTGTGGCAAGATGAGGAGTAATCACCTAGCTATATTGATAAAAAGGAGGCGCGATTATACGCTAGTCGAGCCTCCTGAACAGCTTTTATTCAAAACAGCGGGCAAAAAGTCAGTTTTCCCCCTCTATTATTTAGCCTTTTTTTGTGCAGCAGCATAAATACCACGAAGAATATTGATTTCACGCTTGGTCAAACGTATACGGTTAAACATGCTACGTATTTGACGCAATAGCTTTTCCGGGTGATTAGGGTCAATAAAATCAACATCTACCATCATCTTTTCCGCATGCGCTATCATGCCCTCAAACTCATCAGATGTTGCAAAATCACTGTCTTCTTTTTCATTGGGTGCAGCTGAAGACAAAAGCGCTTTACGCGCACCTTCATCCTCGCTTAATTCAGCAAGGCGCAGCTCGTAACTCATAATCTGAACAGCTGAAGCTACATTCAAAGAGCCATATTCAGGGTTAGTTGGCACATTAATTAAAGTATGACAGCAATCTAATTCTTCGTTTGTTAAACCAATACGCTCTGTACCGAACAATATAGCGACTGGATGGGAAACACTTTCCTCCATAATTTGCTCAACCGCCTCACGAGGCTCTAACTGTGGCCAGCGCACACGTCGCATACGTGCACTTGTTCCCATAACCAAAGCACAATCTGCTATAGCCTCTTCGACTGTGTCAACAACAACCGCGTTATCTAAAATATCACCCGCACCTGAAGCCATCGCAACAGCCTGATCGTCAGGAAATTTCTGTGGCGATACTAAGTATAAGTTATCTAAAGCCATCGTTTTCATCGCCCTTGCGGCCGAACCTATATTGCCAGGGTGAGATGTATTGATTAAAACGATACGGATATTTTTTTTCATTCAGAAACCTTTAAGTTCTATGCTAAAATTCGCAAAATTATTTCTTGATGGGGCTAGTTACCCATTTTGTTCTTCTTACATTCAGGTTTATAGTCATGCATCCAATGCTCACCATTGCAACACGTGCTGCCCGATCAGCGGGTAATATTATCATGCGCAACGCCGATCGTCTCGATCGCGTTAAATTTGCGGAAAAACAACAGAGCAATGACTTCGTGTCAGATGTTGATAAAGCCGCTGAAGATGAAATCATCTACAACTTAAAGAAAGCCTACCCCACCCATAGTATATTAGCCGAAGAAAGCGGCCAAGTAGAAGGCAGCGAACCCTATCAGTGGATTATCGACCCTCTGGACGGTACAACCAACTTTTTACATGGGTTTGGCCATTTCGCTGTCTCTATTGCATTATTAAAAGATAAAAAACTTGAATGTGCGCTTGTTTACGACCCTAGTCGTGATGAGCTATTTACCGCTGAACGTGGCGGCGGCGCACACCTGAATAACCGTCGTATTCGTGTTGGTCAACGCAAAGAATTAGATGGATGCCTCATGGGCACCGGCTTTCCTTTCTGCAAACCCGATTTTACCGAGCAATACCTAAAAACGGTTAAACCCTTTATGGACCAATGTGCTGGCATACGAAGAGCGGGCGCTGCGGCACTTGACCTTGCCTATGTTGCCGCAGGTCGTTTAGACGGTTACTGGGACTACAACCTTAAACCTTGGGATACAGCAGCAGGCATACTATTAGTACAAGAAGCTGGCGGTATGATTTCTGAACCTGATGCCGGCACAGCTTATTTAAAATCGGGCAATATTGTTGCAAGCAATAGCTACTTACATAAGCATATGCTGCGAGAGTTAAAACAAGCATAAACCCAAATAAAAAGCCCATCATTAAGATGGGCTTTTTGTTGATATCAATATATAAAACTTATGGGCGATTGAGTAACTCTTCCTCTTCCTTCTCATCCATCATCATATCTTCTCGTACGAGACCTAGTGCAATTAGACTAGCACTCGCCACAAAAATTGACGAATAGGTACCTACTACTACACCGACAATCAATGCTAAAGCAAAGCTATTGATCACCTCGCCGCCAAAGAAGTACAGCACCAGCAATACCAACATAGTCGTCAATGAAGTAACCAAGGTTCTGGCTAATGTTTGTGTTATCGATATATCAGCTACATCTTCCGGGGTTTCCTTGTGCAACTTACGAAAGTTTTCACGAATACGATCATAAACAACGATCGTATCATTCAGCGAATAACCAATAACAGCAAGAATCGCTGCTAATACTGTTAGATCAAACTCTACTTGTGTAAATGAAAATATACCAATCGTAATAATAACATCATGTGTTAAAGCCAATAAGGCGCCAATAGAAAACTTCCATTCAAAACGGAACCATATATAAAAGGAAATTAAGATCAAAGCATACAGCAAAGCTAAGCCACCATCATCCCGCAACTCTTCACCTACCTGTGGCCCAACAAATTCTACTCGACGCATAGAAACTGTCGAGTCATTTGCTTTTAATATAGCAATAACTTTGTCGCTGACTTCAGCAGAGCTAAGATTTTCAGCACCCGCAAAAAGAGCTTGCTCAGGTGCCAAGCGAATCAACACATCTTTAGCTGTACCAAAATGCTGCACAATGGCTTTATCAACCCCTTCATTTTCCAATACCGTTCTTATAGGCTCAATTTCAACCGCTTGCGGGTACCCCACTTCAATTAAGTAGCCACCTGTAAAATCAACACCCAAATTTAAACCGCGTGTAGAGAGTGAAAATATAGACGCAACAAATAATAATATTGAGAAGGCAAAAGCAACTTTACGTTTTGCTAAAAAACTAATTTTTCTTTCTTTCATCTCTGCACCTAAATCCAAAGTTTATCAACATTACGTTGACCGTAAACAATATTAACAATCGCACGCGTTACCACAATCGCCGTAAACATCGATGTCACAATACCAATTGATAAGGTAATCGCAAAACCTTTAATAGCGCCAGTACCAAATGCAAATAATATAACTGCTGCAATTAAAGTAGTAATATTCGCATCAGCAATAGTTGAAAACGCTTTTGCATAACCCGAGTCAATAGAGGCCTGTACGCCATTTCCTGTTCGCAGCTCTTCACGTATACGTTCAAATATTAATACGTTTGCATCTACCGCCATACCAATAGTTAATACAATACCAGCAATACCCGGTAGAGTTAATGTTGCTTGCAACAATGATAAAACAGCAACAATTAACACTGTATTTAAAAGTAAAGCAACGTTAGCCGTAATACCAAATACCTTGTAATAAATAAGCATAAAGACAAGCACCAGCATTAAACCATATACAACTGACTTAAAGCCTTGTGCAATATTATCCGCACCCAAGCTTGGACCAATAGTACGCTCTTCAACAATTTCCATAGGGGCACGTAACGAACCAGAACGTAATAATAACGCTAAATCTTTTGCTTCTTGCTGATCTAAGCCTGTTGTTTGAAAACGCTTACTAAACTGCCCTTGTATCGTTGCCGCACTAATGACTTCTTCTACACGGCGTGTTGTTTTTGTCGGCTCACCGTTTATTATTTTGGTTTCAATTTTATTTTCAATATAAACAACGGCCATCAACTTCTGTAAGTTTTCAGCTGTTGTTTCACCCATACGCGCCGCACCTTTACCATCCAATGTCACTGATACCGCAGGACGATTGTTTTCATCATAGGTAGACTGCGCACCCTGCACGTTATCACCTGTTACAATGACTGAGCGTTTTAACAATATTGATGAACCATCTCTTTGTTTATATAGTTTAGTATTAGCAGGTGCTCTACCTGAATTTTCAGCAGCAAGCCAATCACTATAGCTACCATGCACTAAGCGATATTCTAATGTGGCAGTTGCACCTAAAATACGTTTAGCTTGAGCCGTATCTTGCACACCCGGTAACTGCACAACAATACGATCACGACCTTGGCGCTGCACAACAGGTTCAGCAACCCCAATTTCATTAATACGATTACGTAAAGTTACAATGTTTTGTGTAATGGCTGCTTGTGTTTCT
>JAHDBX010000204.1 GCA_020630145.1 Gammaproteobacteria bacterium
TCAGACATGATGGTTTCATTCTTTTTTTAACAACTATCGTTTTTTCTTATCTTTCCAATCATGTGAACTGACTAGGCAAACCCCATCAACCCCGGCAACCATAAGACGATACCTGGCAAAGCAATTAATGTAGCAATAGTTAACGCATCAGCAATAAAGAATGGTGTACAACCACGGAATACATCTTGCACCGTACATTCCGGACGAACACCCGCTACTACAAAACAGTTTAACCCTATAGGCGGAGTAATTAAACATAACTCAGCCATTTTAACTACAATAATACCGAACCAAATTGAACACCCAACACCTGAAACACCAAATGCTGAATCAGCCGCAGCTACATCTGCACCGCCGTTTAAAGCTATTATTGCAGGGTAAACCACTGGCAACGTCAATAATAACATGCCAATTGCGTCCATAAACATACCCAATACTGCGTAGGCTAACAAAATAAGTATTAGGGTTAACATTGGGCTTTGGTCTAGACTCGTTAACCACAATGAGAATGCTGAAGGCAAATCTGCAAAACCAAGGAAACGCACGTATAGCAGCACTCCCCATATGATGGTGAAAATCATAACAGTAAGCTTACCCGTTTCAATTAAAGCACTGCTTAACTGTCCCCATCTCATGCCTTTGTAGATAGCCATAATTAATATCACAAAAGCACCTAAAGCACCTGCTTCTGTAGGTGTACCTACACCACCATAAATACAAATTATAATAATGCCGACAACAAAAAATATAGGGAAGGCTCCCGGCAAAGTGGCAAATCGCTCGCCCCAAGTAAAACCACGTACAGGCGGGCCTAATTTTTTATTACTTAACGCTAAAATAACAACAAGGCTTCCGTATATTAATGCCGACACCGCGCCCGGTATAAAACCGGCCATCAATAACGCACCTACATCCTGTTCAACAATAATGGCATAAATAACCAAAATAGCCGATGGTGGAATTAAAGATGCTAAAGTTCCACCTGCTGCAACTACACCTGCCGCAAAACGTTTGTCATAACCTAACTTAAGCATTTCAGGAATAGCAATACGCGCAAATACCGCCGACGTTGCTACTGACGCACCAGACACAGCCGCAAAACCTGCGGTAGAAAATACTGTTGCCACGCCCATACCACCTGGTAACCAGCCTACCCACTTTTTAGCAGCTTCAAATAGGGCCTTTGTTAATCCTGCATGATAAGCAAGAAAACCAATCAATATAAATGTTGGTATGAGTGATAGTGATAAAGAGGATACTTTTGAGTGAGGTATGGTACCTGCCATTTTAACTGCAACAAAAAAACCTTTTTCAAAACCTAACTTTGCTGAAAATATCCAAAGTAAACCTAAGAACCCTGCTAACGCAGCAGCAAATGCTACGCGTAAACCGAGTACAACAAAAACTAGCATTAAACCAGTTACCCATAAGCCAATAGTTATTGGCTCCATAGCTGCCATTGTTTCCCATAAAGACATGATTAAACCCTCTCACTTTCATCAGAAACAGTCGCGGCTTCACGTGCGGCTACTGTTGCAGCATCTTCAACTAAGGGTACGGCTATAGGTTTATCAGTACCTAAGATTAATGCATTGACATAACCCCAAATTTGTAAAATAAAACGTAAACTTAAAACGGTTAAAGCAACTGGCACAACAAGCTTAGCTGGCCACGTTGGCAAATCTATATCTAATGACGTATCACCTATAGTAAATGCACGCATGAAGTGCAAGTAAGAACCATAGGTTAGTATTAAAACCAATACCAACATAACAGTCGTTGTAAATAGCTCGACTAACCATAGCGCCCGACCTTTTAATAAGCCGACAACAATATCCATACGTATATGTCCACCGTTGCGCTGCGTATAAGCTATACCTAAAAAGGCCATAAACGCCATCGCTTGTTCAACCCAATCGATATATCCATCAACGGGCAAATTAAATATCCATCGACCTAATACATTCGTCACAGCAAGAAAAACTAATAACATGATTACAAGGCCACCGACTAAAGTTAATAGGGACTCAAGTTTATGTAATAGTTGGTCAGAGCGACTAAGAAAAGATTTGTCTTCTAAGACAGTTGATGTAGATGCCATGCTTTATTTCTCTTATTAAAACTAACTAATTAAAAAATATGCGCCACCTCATATGGTGGCGCATACTGTAGATCAAATAAAATTATTGATTAAATAATTTTAGAGCAGCTTCATATAGTGCTTTTGAATCGAATTTTTTACTATTATCTTCAACCCACTTTACACGTACTGATGCGGCAAGTTTATTTAACTCAGCTGTTTGCGCTGGTGTAAATGTAACCATCTTAATACCTTTCGCTTTAACATCAGCTTCATATGCACCTGTTGTGTTGTTATTGTAGTTATCAATATAGTGGCTCATCGCTTCTGGAATAGAATCCATTAATGCTTTTTTATGAGCAGGCTTCATGCTATTTAACGCATCTGTATTAACTACTACTGGACAGTTAGCTGAACCTAAGTTTAAATTCGTTGTGCCCCAGCTACCAACAGCTGTTGTTTTAAAAGCCAAATGTGCATGTGGCGCAAAGGTAGCAGCATCAATCACACCAGAATCCATAGACTGGCGTACCTCACCCGCTGGTACACTTGTTTTAATTGCACCTAACTGACCTAGTACACCCATAATGCCGCCAGGACCACGTACACGTAAGCCTTTAAAATCAGCTAATGATGAAATTGCATCGCCCTTAGCAACGACATTATATTGCGGCAAAGGTGTTGGCATAAGTAGAGTCGCATTCCAACGCGCTAAATCTTTTTTCACGATAGGGTTTTTGAAAAGCTCCATCTCAATCTCAGCGACGCGCTTCAATGATAAGTCACGTGAAAACGGTAGTTCACTAACTGTTAGAGTTGGGTTTTTGCCTTTATGGTAAAAAGAGCAGAACTGTGCCATTTCAAATGCACCAATTGAAATACCATCAAGGTTTTCTTTATTTTTAGATAAACCACCATAAGAAATATTAAGTTTAAAGTCACCATTAGTTTTAGCGCTCACTAACTCAGCTAGTTTTTCAACATGCTCAGTAAATGCACGGCGCTTTCCCCATAGCGAAACATTCCAATTGGTTGCAGCATGAACTTCAGCAGCAATAAAGCTGCCTAAAACTGTCGATATTAAAGCTATATTTTTTACACGTTTCATTGTTAAATTTCCCCTCTTAGGAACAGTTTAATTAGAGACACATAAGTGCCATATTAAGACTAAGTAAGCATAAAGCAGGCCAACACATAAGCTATTGTTTTTAAAGGAAATTTAATGAAACCTGTCTTTTCAATGAGAAATTTAATTCCCATTATTGACGATAATGGGAAAAAAAAGTCTTAGTGATTTGAGTGCTTATTGACTAAACAATATCACTTGTTGAATAGCTCACGGGTAAAGTTATACAGCTCTTCTGCCGCAAAATGTTGCGAATACCTTTTCACCCACTTGCTACGTACCGTTTCAGCAAGCTTATCCAGCTGTTTAGTTTGCTCAGGTGAGAAGGTCAACATATTTATTCCTCTTGCTTTGACATCTGCCTCGTACTCACTGATCGTTTTGTTTTCGTAATAATCTATATAGTAACGAATTGCTTCAGGCACCGATTCCATTAGAGCTTTTCTATTCTCAGGCGTTAATGACGCCAAAGCCTGACTATTGACAACAACGGGGCAATTAGCCGAACCTAAGTTTAAATTTGTTGTACCCCATGTGCCCACGCTTGTTGTTTTAAAGGCCAGATGCGCATGTGGTGCAAATGTTGCTGCATCAATATCGCCCTTATCCATCGCCTCACGTACTTGCCCTGCCGGTACATCAGCCTTAAACACGCCTAATTGACGCAAAACGCCAATAATTCCACCAGGGCCACGAATTTTTAGGGCAATTAAGTCAATAGACAAAAACTCAGGCGCTTTTTTATTAGTCGCAATAATGTTGTATTGCGGCAAAGGTGTCGGCATAAGTAAGGTTGCATTCCAACGCGCGAGGTCTTTTTGCACAACAGGGTGCTTAAATAGCTCAAATTCAATTTCAGCTACCCTTTTCAGTGACAGGTCACGCGAAAAAGGCAACTCACTAACGGTAAGCGTAGGGTTTTTAGTTCTATGATAGAAAGAACAAAACTGTGCCATCTCAAACTTACCTGCCGCTATGCCGTCTAGGTTTTCTTTATTCTTTGCTAAACCACCATAAGAAATGTTAAGTGTAAATTCCCCATTAGTTTTATCGCTAATTAACTCAGCTAATTTTTCAACATGTTCTGTAAATGCTCGACGTTTTCCCCAAACAGATACATCCCAAGCTATAGCAGCCTGTGTTTCTGCCGCAATAAAGCTCGTAGCAAGCAGAAAAAATAAAGTTATTTTTT
>JAHDBX010000205.1 GCA_020630145.1 Gammaproteobacteria bacterium
ATTTATTTTTGTTTATGTATCGACTGTAAGCGATAGTTATACAATTAAATAAGCAAATTATTTCTAAGAAATATATTTAATTTTAAAGCGTGAATGTTTTTTATATGTAGGAATTATTCCTAGGAACTGATCATGACTGATAATGACGCTATTTACATGCAAATGGCTATTGAACAAGCTAAACGCGCTCATATTGCTGACGAAGTGCCTGTGGGTGCCGTTATTGTTAAAAGTGGTGAGGTGCTGGCGACTGGCTTTAATCAAGTTATATGTCACCATGACCCTTCAAGCCATGCTGAAATTGAGGCGATTCGATTGGCTGGACAAAGCTTGTCTAATTATCGCTTAATCGATACAACTTTATACGTGACACTAGAGCCTTGTTCAATGTGTGTGGGTGCGATGATACATGCGCGAATCAAGCGAGTCGTGTTTGGTGCCTATGATCAAAAGACTGGCGCTATAACTTCAGCATTGCGCTTATTAGATTCTCCTATTCATAACCACCGAATTGAATGGAGCGGAGGCATATTAGAAGAAGAGTGTGTACACTTGTTACAGGCCTTTTTTAAGGAAAAGCGCAAAAAAACATAGGCGATATTGTGACAAAGCCTTAGAAATACCTTTAAGGCGCTTTAAATCAGGAAATAAGTGTAATTAGGCTTCCATTTTGCCGCAAAATCCGTAAAATGCGCGCTCTGGCTTAAATAGCTGGAATTCGAGCAGTTTTCTTAATAATAGGCTGCATTTAGTCGATTAGCGATCTATACATCCATGAAATATTGGCGGCAGGCTTTGTCCAGAAACAAAGAGCCGGGTATAGGGGCTGACAAATCTACTGAGGTATAAATAAGTGGTTACAATCCGTCTAGCCCGTGGTGGCTCTAAAAAACGTCCTTTTTATCATGTTGTTGTTACTGACAGCCGCAATAAGCGTGATGGTCGCTATATTGAGCGTTTGGGTTACTTTAACCCAGGTGCTAAAGGTCAAGAAATTGGTCTTAAGCTTGAGTCAGAGCGCATTGATTACTGGAAGAGCAAAGGTGCTCAAACTAGCGATCGTGTTGCAAGCTTGATCAAAAAGAACAAAAAAGCAGCGTAATTTATATAATGCGCTTCACTTTGCGGAGTGAAGCGCATTGTTGCTTATGGCAGTTGCTGAAAAAGATCCATTTGTACTTATCGGCAAGCTAGCCGGCCTGCATGGTATACAGGGCTGGTTTAAAGTTGTTTCTCATACACGTCCTAAAGACAGTATAAAGAAATACAAAACTTGGCAGATTCGTGCAAACCCAAGTCTACCTTGGCAGAATATGAAAGTGCTCTCTGTTAGGCCACAAGGTAAAGGTTTGGTAGCACGCTTGGATGGCGTAGTAGATCGTACAGCTGCTGAGAAATATGTAGGTTGGGACATTGCGATACATGAACAGCAGTTGCCTAATTTACATAAAAACGAATTTTATTGGCGGGACCTAATTGGTCTACGCGTGATTAATCATGAAGAGCAAGATTTTGGTGTGGTTGATCATTTGATAGAAACAGGTGCAAATGACGTGCTTGTTGTAAAAGATGGGCAAACTGAGCGTTTAGTGCCATATGTTATCGATCAATATATTACGAGTATTGATATTGAAGCGGGCATAATACGTGTTGAATGGGATGCTGATTTTTGACAATTATTAATTGGAGATAGTGCAAGATGAGAATCGATGTCATCACATTATTTCCAGAGTTGGTGCAAAGTGTTGCTCAAAGTGGGGTGACAGCGAAGGCAGCGGAAAGCGGCTTATTAGAGTTGCATTACTGGAATCCACGTGATTACACCAACGATAAGCATCGTACAGTGGATGATCGG
Source organism: Gammaproteobacteria bacterium (assembly GCA_020630145.1). Taxonomy (GTDB): domain Bacteria; phylum Pseudomonadota; class Gammaproteobacteria; order HTCC5015; family HTCC5015; genus JAHDBX01. The sequence continues at coordinate 1,856 of JAHDBX010000205.1, forward strand.
CCTTATGGCGGCGGTCCAGGTATGGTGATGAAATATGAACCTTTGCAGCAAGCTTTAGTTGCAGCAAAGGCGCAAAATCCTAAAGCGAGAAGTGTTTACTTATCGCCGCAAGGAAAGCCGCTGCAGCAAAGTATGTTGCAGGCAGCTAGCGACGCAGGCGGTTTATTGCTGCTAGCGGGGCGATATGAAGGTATAGATCAGCGTGTTATAGATGAGCATGTTGATGAAGAATGGTCGCTGGGCGACTATGTAATCAGTGGCGGTGAATTAGCTGCCATGGTTGTGATAGATGGTATTACGCGTTTGCTACCCGGTGCTTTAGGGCATCAAGAGTCGGCGCAACAGGATTCGTTTAGTAATGTTGAGAAGTGGCTGGATTGCCCGCATTACACTCGACCTGAGGTGATTAACAATCACAGCAACGAATTGAAGGTGCCTGAAGTACTACTTCAAGGTAATCATCAAGCCATAGAAGAATGGCGGCGTCAGCAGATGTTGGGTAATACTTGGTTGAAAAGGCCAGATTTACTTGATAAAACGACGCTAAAAGAAAGTGATCGTGCATTATTGGACGATTTTATTAATGAATATAATAACAATAATAAAACTTGATTTTCGTAATCAAAGGTAAGAAAAAATGAGCAACATTATAAAAGCATTAGAAGCTGAACAGCTTAAAGATATCCCTAAATTTGCACCGGGTGATACCGTAGTTGTGCAAGTAAAAGTAAAAGAAGGTACGCGTGAGCGCCTACAGGCTTATGAAGGCTTAGTTATTGCCGTTCGTAGCCGTGGCATTAACTCAGCGTTTACAGTACGTAAAATTTCACATGGCGAAGGTGTTGAGCGTGTTTTCCAAACACATAGTCCATCTATCGCGAGCATTGAAGTAAAACGTAAAGGTAAAGTGCGTCGCGCTAAACTTTACTATATGCGTGGCCGTACTGGTAAGGCAGCACGTATTAAAGAAAAATTGGCGACGAAGAAGAAGTAAACTTCTACCTTTATTGCTTCAAAAAAAGGCAGCTTTTTAGCTGCCTTTTTTATTGGCACGAGAATAAATACCTTACCCAAACCAAACGGGCTTGTTGTACACTCCTATATGTCCTTAACTTATTTATTTGATTATCCATGCGTATATTTCATATCGCTCTTATATTACTTGGTTTCTGCTCTGTTTTCCCTATAGCGCAAGTAAAGGCGCAAAGCTTGGAAACAATTGGCCAGTTAGCTCGTGATGGCGCGCCTAATTTGGCTTTGCAATTAATGGATCAGATTCAGCCAGAGGCTGATAGCAATACGCCGGGCTGGATCTTTTTTGAACGACAACGTTTTGCGATTATGCAAAATTGGCAGCAGTGGCAACTACTTATTCAGCGTTACAACGACTTGCCGAAAAGCTTACCCGAAGACTTTATGCAATGGGCGCGTTTGCAAAAAGTAGATGCGCTGATTAAATTGGATCAAGCGGGTGCTGCACGCCAAACATTGCGTGAATTGATCTGGCAAAGTCAAAACAAAGATAAAATTGATTTACCTTTAATTCGGCGTTTAATCATCCGCAGTTACCGTATTGAAAATAATTTGGCCGATGTGGATTTGGCCATGCGGCATTACGAAAGGGATTATGGTAATGAAGGCGTAGCATGGAAAAAACTGCGCGCGCGGGTATTATTACGTAGTGAAAAAATGCAGGATGCTTTGGTGTTTCTTGAGTCAGTTAGCGGTACAGCTACAGAATTAAAAAGTAAAGATGTGTTAGATCATGAGGCTCTCGCTATGCGTTTGTTAGCCGAGTTGCGATCAAAACGTCGTACGCCTAAATCAGTGTTAGGCGATGTACGAACCTTAATAAATAATAAAAAGCTGGCAGATATACATAGGGTACGTTATTTAGCGGTTGGTGCGGAAGCGGCAGAGGGCTTTGGTGGTATGCTGACGCGTGTACGTTTGTTGGAAGAGGCTTTGCCTATAGCGTACTTGAGTAGCCGAGCAGATCGCTTATTTTCCTTATCGGGTGATGACTTGTGGCGGGCTTATGAGGACTATGCTATTGCTGAAGGCAATCAGCAGCAATTGTTAATTGGGCAAGACAAAAGTTGGTTAAGTGAAGCGACAAAATGGATAAGCAAACGACCTGAAAAAGCACGCGCTTTATTTAGTGTGGTGATGCACCGTGGAGCACAGGGAACGGGGAGGTTGGAGCAACAACAGGCATATGAAGGATTTGTAGCGTCGTTAGCGGAAAAAGAAAAGGGCAAGGCTATTATGCGGCAATTGTTTCTGAGTGAAAACTTATACCCGACAACCGTTGATATTCCTTTATTTGTGCGTTATCAATTGGTTGATGATGCTATTGAACGGCAGGATATAGCTAGAGCGTCTGAATTAATGCTGGATTTAGATAATGCGCCCAAAGATGCTGACCAATTTAATTGGGGTTTAAGTCGTGCGCGTGTATTGATATTAGGTGGCAAGGTCGATCAAGGGCGAGGGGTGCTA
>JAHDBX010000206.1 GCA_020630145.1 Gammaproteobacteria bacterium
GCTTATTACGCATGCCGTGTGGCAGATGACGCTTTAGGCGAGTTTTATTTACAAGATTTGGCAAATGCAGGCGTAGCTAGCCGAGCTAACAATGTAGAAAGCAATAGTCTGCCAACGGGCACTTGTCTTGTCATGGTGACACCTGATGCTGAGAGAACGATGAATACTTATCTTGGCGTGTCTTCAGCTTTTGCTAGCGAAGATATTGATGAAGAGGCTATTAAACAGTCCGAATACTTATATATAGAAGGTTACTTGGTGACAGGTGATGCAAGCAAAGCTGCTGCTATACATGCACGCCAATTGGCAGAGAAACAAAATGTGAAAACAGCTATTTCGCTATCTGACCCAAATATGGTGAAGTTTTTTAAAGATGGCTTGTTGGAAATGATTGGTGGCGGTGTAGACTTATTATTTGCTAATGAAGACGAAGCCAAGGGGATGGCGGGTGTCGATAAGCTTGATGATGCACTTGTATATTTACAAAGCTTAGCTAAACAGTTAGTTATTACAAGAGGAGCGGCTGGCGCACTTATTGTTAATAGTGATGAAACTATTCAGATAGATGCGGTCAAAACCGAACTAGTCGATACAAATGGTGCGGGTGATATGTTTGCAGGAACTTACTTATATGGCATAACTAACGGCATGAGTAAGCAAGATGCTGGGCAATTAGCAGCCCTTACCGCGGCTAAACTGGTTTCACAGTATGGTGCGCGTTTGCAGCAAACGCAGCTGCTCGAAATAAAGTCAGCATAATTAGGTTGTAAATGGCAGAGTTAAAGTTACTTCTTTTTTCCTTTATATGGCCATTGTTGCTGTTGTTGGTAGCTTTCTTTTTTAGGCGAAGGCGTGTCTTATCTGGTCTATGCTTTATGTTGGGTTTTTTGTGGTTGTACCTTCCGTCAACGCCTTTGGTTGCTTATGGCCTAGCTAATTACTGGCAAGAGAATATTAAGCCTTTTCACTCAGCTCATTTATCTTCTACATCGCCTCCTGAAGCTATAGTAATTTTGTCTGGAGTCAATAACCGGCCCGTTGAATATCCAGCTAATCGTACTTTAAGTGTGTCTACTTTAGTCCGCTTGCGTTATGGTGCAGAGCTCGCAAGGCAGCAGGACTTGCCAGTGTTAACGGCGGGTGGGCAGCTTAGGCATGCTCGGGGGCTAGCCCTTGCTGATCAAATGGCGGAGGTGTTGATTCAAGAGTTTAATATACCTGTTATTTGGCGCGAAAGTCGCAGTAGAACGACAGCACAAAATGCTCAGTATAGTGCTGAACTATTGGGGGCTGATGGTATAAAGTCAATTATTTTGGTGACGAGCGCTGTTCATATGCCAAGGGCGATTATGTCTTTTGAGCGTTATGGTTTTAGTGTCACACCTGCACCGACTATGTTTGAACAGGGTTATATTCGCAATGTTTTGTTCAAGCTCATACCTCGCGCAGATAGTTTTGTTTTGTCTAAGCGTATTGCTCATGAAATACTGGGTTGTTGGGTGTATAAACACTTTACTTTGCCTAAAAAAGTGTAAACCTTTTTTATTTTAAATTTGCATTATTTTAGTGCGCTGCATTCTTGTGGTGCAAATTTGAAAAAACAGCCCAAAATGGAACATTAAGTCTTCACTCACGTGGTGCGATAACTTTATACTCGCCTCTCCAATTAATAATATCTCGGGGGAGACTTATGTCAAAGATTCTATCTTTGCTTTTCTTGTCATTGTTCAGTGTCTCAGCTTTAGCTGATGAATTAAGCGGTGCTGATACTGCTTGGATTATGACATCAACAGCTTTAGTGCTTATGATGACCTTACCTGGTTTGGCTTTATTCTATGGTGGCTTGGTCCGCACAAAAAATATGCTATCGGTTCTAATGCAGTGTTTTATGTTGGCATCGGTTATGTCGATATTATGGTATGCGGTAGGCTATAGCTTAGCGTTTGGTGAAGGTAATGCCTTTATCGGTGACTTCAGTAAAGCATTTATGATGGGCGTGAATAAAGACGCGTTATCTGGCACGATCCCTGAATCCGTTTTTAGTTTGTTCCAAATGACGTTTGCGATCATTACACCAGCACTCATCGTGGGTGGTTTCGCGGAACGTATGAAGTTTAGCGCGATGTTAATTTTTAGTATTATTTGGTTATTCGTCGTATATATCCCTGTTACGCATTGGGTATGGGGCGGTGGCTGGCTAGGTAGCATGGGCCTATACGACTTTGCTGGTGGCACGGTTGTACATATTAATGCAGGTGTTGCAGCCTTAGTTGCCGCGTTAGTACTGGGCAACCGTAAAGGTTTTGGTAGTACGCCAATGCCCCCGCATAGCTTAACATTGACGGTTGTTGGTGCTTGTATGCTATGGGTAGGCTGGTTTGGTTTTAATGGTGGTTCAGCTTTAGCTGCAGATGGTGCTGCTGGTATGGCCATGCTAGTTACACACCTAGGTGCTGCCGGTGGTATTTTATCTTGGGTGTTCTGCGAATGGGTCCGTTATGGGAAGCCTAGTGTATTAGGTGGTGTAACGGGTATGGTTGCCGGTCTAGGTACCATTACACCTGCTTCGGGCTTTGTTGGCCCATTGGGTGGTATTTGTATTGGTTTAATTGCTGGTGTTGTATGTTACTTCTGTACAAACTTAATTAAAAATAAGTTAAAAATCGATGACTCGCTAGATGTTATGCCTGTGCATGGTGTGGGCGGTATTATTGGTACTTTACTGGCGGCTGTATTTGCTTCTACAGCGTTAGGTGGCTTCGGTTTTGCTGATGGAATCAGCAGCATGATGGGCCAATTAAAAGTACAAGCAATTGGTGTTATCGCTACAATAGTTTGGTGTGCTGTATTTACTTACATTATTCTTAAAGTTGTTGCCCTGTTTACAGGCGGCTTGCGTGTAAGTGAAGAACAAGAGCAGCAAGGCCTGGATATATCCGAGCATGATGAGTCAGCTTACAATCAATAATTGCTAAGTTAACGAGTATAAAAGGCCTGTTCAGCGTGAGTTGAACGGGCCTTTTTTTATTCACAAGCAATAAAACCATGAACTGGTCCTAGCTTAATGAATTGTTTATCTATTTATGTGATACTGTTTATTACCTTAGAACCATTTCATTGTATTTAAAAAGTAATCAGCTATGAATAAACTCACTCAAAGCACTGTCAGTAATATTGTTTTACTTGTTATTGTATTTGCAATATCAGCATTGTTTTTATGGATGATCAAACCTTTCCTAATGACTATATTTCTAGCAGGTATCTTTAGTGGTGTCGCTTACCCCATTTATAAATACTTTGTAGGAAAGTGTAAGCAGCGTGTAGGCTTAGCTTCGGCAAGTTGGTCTATTATTTTTTGTTATATTAATTCCTTTAATGATTCTAATGATAGTTGTAGCAGGGCAAGCTGTAGAAGTCAGTCAGTCAGTGACCCCATGGGTTAAAGAGACACTTTCAGAGCCCGGTGGTGCATGGTCTTATTTACAAAGTTTGCCTTTTTATGAAAATATTTTGCCTTATCGCGAACTTATCGTAGAAAAAATGGGCGGGGCTGTGAGTGTTGCCAGTAAATTTATCGTTGGTAAATTATCAGCTGTAACATTAAGTGCGGTTAATTTTGTATTTTTGTTATTTGTATTTTTATATGCCATGTTTTTCTTTTTGTTAGATGGGAAAATATTAGTTAAAAAAATTCTCTATTATTTGCCGCTGGATAATGATGATGAAAAGCAAATATTTCACCGTTTTACTTCTGTTACAAAAGCAACAGTGAAAGGGACGTTTGTCATTGGTTTATTGCAGGGTTTTTTAAGTGGCTTGGCATTTGCTATTGCTGGCATTCCTAACTCAATTTTTTGGGGTGTGTTAATGGCTGTGTTATCAATTATCCCTAGTATTGGTTCAGCATTAATTTGGATACCTGCAGGTGTGTATTTAATTACGCAGGGTGCTGTAGTTTCAGGTGTATTGCTGCTGTTGTTTTGTGGTCTAATTGTGGGTAGCTTGGATAATGTTTTACGCCCACGCTTAGTCGGTCAAGATACACAAATGCACGAGCTAATGATCTTCTTTAGTACCTTGGGTGGTATTGTTTTGTTTGGCTTTGTAGGTATTGTGGTTGGGCCTATTGTCGCCTCTCTGTTTGTGACAGTTTGGGATATTTACGGTGCGACTTTCAAAAGGTACTTGCCTGAGGTTAGATAGGCCTTGTCATTAAGGTTGGAATAGTGGAACAAGGACGTCTATTCCGTCATATACATGCTTTTAAGTTGATAAAGCATGTCTATAATTTTTCGCTTTCACTTAATTAATTTCCTGTGCATCTTTGGCTTAATTGTC
>JAHDBX010000207.1 GCA_020630145.1 Gammaproteobacteria bacterium
AACCATAGCCATTGCAATAACCAGTTTAGGGAAATGGTGTAGTGTGATACAAATTAAATTAAAATTTTGGCAAGCTCGCCAAGTTTGTATACCGTAATAGGCATCATCAGGTATTTGAGCTTCGCCGAGTAAATCTTTTTCTAGGCGGGTAGTCGTTTTTGTGTTGTTTGGCATATTGTATATAAAAGAGAGTTGGTTGTTAGTATTTATAACTGTATATATATTTAGCGCGATGGAATAGATATAACCTAAGTTATAAAAAAGTGGCTATTTTTAACTAGTTGATTTATAAAGGTTTAACTTTTTTTGCTAGTGTTTATTTGAAATAAAAAAATAAAATAAACAGGATTTTTATAAAATATGTTTAACAAGCTTTGCTTGTAAACCAAAAGTTATTAGTTGTTTGATTTTTTTAAACGTTTACTTAAAGCAGGCTGAGATATACCTAGCATTCTTGCTGCCAATGATTGATTACCTTTTGCTCTGCGCATAGCTTCTTTTACTAATAGGTCATCAATGGCCGAGAGTGAAGGGAGTGCTGATTCATCATTAAATTTAACGACGTCGTTTGCCTGTCCTTGTAATGATAATGTTTTTTTGGGTTTAATGGCATTGCGAAATACTTCCATTGATAGCAGGCGAGATTTGTGTTGACTAATAGCTTGGTAAACCAATGTTTCTAGCTCTCTAACATTACCGGGAAATCCATAGTTGGCTAATAATAGAGGTAGCTCATCCGGGTAGCTGGGTACGGTTTTCTTTTGCTGCTTGGATGCTTGTTGGATAAAGAAGTTGAGCAGGTGTACGAGGTCGTTTTTGCGCGACCGTAGTGTCGGCACTTTTATTTGGTGCCTGCATAATCTGTAATATAAGTCTTTGCGAAACAAGCCTTGTTGGCAACGTTGTTCTAAGTTTTGTCCAGAAGTAAGTATTAATCGTGCCTGTAGACGTCTAGGCTCGTGACTCCCAGCTGGGTGAAATTCATTTTTTTGAATTAAACGTAATACTTTTACTTGCGATACTATACTTAAATCAGCAATGCCATCTAAGATTAAAGTGCCGCCTATAGAGTCATCTAAAGCATTTGGGTAAATTTTTGATGATTTGCCTGAGATGCCAAACAGTTCTTTAGCGAACATTTCATCGCTAAGCCCTGCTGGATTAAGTGTAATTAATGGGCCTTTCTTTTTGCTTAATGTATGGCATGTTTCAGCGAGGAGTGTTTTTCCTGTACCGCTTTCGCCGGTTAATAAAATGGGTTCATGGCTTTGCGCGATGGATTCCATGTATTGAAATATAGATAACATAGACTGACTTTGCGTCACTATATGAGTAAAGGCGTCTGGTTTTTCTAAGGTGTTATTTAATATGTAGCTGCTTAGTGAGTAGTTTTCACTTTGTATAGACTGCATATGTATGGTTCTTTTAATGCCCTCTATTAAACGATCTTCTTCTGTTGTTTTTATAAAGTAATCGTATGCGCCTAGCTTTAAACATGTAACGGCTGAGTCTATTTGGTTTAAGCCGCTAATAATGATAACAGCCACATTAGGGTGGTTTTCGCCAATTAGCTCTAATAATTCGATGCCAGAAATATGTGGCATCGTGATATCTAGCAAGACTAAACCAATATCATTGTTGGCCAATATGTCCATGACATTGCGACTGTCGTTACATGTCAGTATATTATTAATGCCATTACGCTCTAAGAGAATACTCAAGCTTCTTAGGTATGATAGTTCATCATCAACAAGTAAAATGCTAAAATTTGGGAAGCTTATTTCAGTCATGTTATGGTTTATTTTTTACTGGTAGAGTTAGTGTAACAATTGTACCTTTATTTATTTCAGATTCATAAACAAGTTTGCCATTATGGGCTTGAATAATACTCGCTGAAACAGATAGGCCTAGTCCTGTGCCACCTAATTCCCTTTTCGTTGTAAAGAAAGGATCCGTTAATCGATTGATGTTTTCTGTTGCAATGCCACAACCCGTATCGCTTACGACTAATTCGACTGTTTTATCTTTAAGGTTGTGTTGTGTTTTGATATTCACTTTTTCATGATGTGAACTCAGTGCTTGGCAGGCATTTAAAATCAGGTTGATAATAACCTGTTCAATACGTTGCGAGCTTGCGTTTAGTGGTGGTAAATTTTTCGCATAGTCTACAGAGAAGTGATATGTTGATTTACGTATTGTATTTTCGACCAATCTAATTGCGGCAGCAACAACTTCATTGAGGTTAATTATTTCATCTTGGGCACTATCATGCCTAGTGAAGTCTTTTAAGTCTTCGACGATATTTTTAATTTTTTTAGCCCCTTCATGCATTTCTTCTATCATTAGAGGGATATCATCACGTAGTCGTGAGTATTTGAGACCAGCGAATGTAAAGTCACCGTGTTTTTTATAATGTTCTTCTAAAATTTCTTGGCTATCATGCCACGACTCTTTGAGTACGGGTAAGTTGAGTAATAGTAAGCCAGTAGGGTTGTTAATTTCATGCGCAACACCCGAAACAAGTATACCGAGAGATGACATCTTGTCTGCTTGGATTAATTGCTGCTGTTGCAGGTGTAATTCATTTGTACGTTTATTTACTTGTGTGCGTAATGTCCTATTCCAAATAAACGTGACACCTAGCGCTAATAGCATAATTATCGACAGACCTCCGGCAACCATGCCGATTGGTTTCCAGTAAGCGTAAGGGTCTTTTTCTAATAGGCCCAGCCATTTGTCATATATTTCTTGTTGCTGGCCTGTGTTTTGCAATATTGCAAAGCCTTCATTGAATTGAGCTAGTAAGTCTTCATTACCTTTGGTGACTGCATAACCATAGCCGCGTGCTGTAAATGGTTTGGCAACAACATTTATGTTGGATAACCCCAGTTCTTTACCTAAATATAAGCCTGGTAAGTTAGCGACAATTGCGTAGTCATGTTTACCCGATGATAATAAACGCAGTGCATCTTCATGCGTTGGAACGGGGATAATTTTTGCATTAACGTCGTTTTGTAATAGGTAGTCATGCATGCTACCTAAATTTTGGACAATAATTTCTTTGCCCTTTAAGTCATCGAGGTTGCGTGGTGCTTTTGAATTTGTACGGGCAAAAACGGATTGTTGAACCTTAGCGTGGGGTGGGCTGAAACTTAGGCTGAGCTGACGCTCTGGCGTGATAGTCATGCCTTGTAGAATATTGATGCTACCCTTGTTTAGACCTTCACGCATAGTGTCCCAATTGTCTAATACAATTTCAACCTTCATGCCCATTACTTTAGCAATGGCTTTTGTTATATCAATGTTGTAACCCGTTGGGTTACCTTCGGCATCGATAAATTCATAGGGTGGAAAATTGTAATCACCGCCAACGATAATGACGGTGTTAGGAGAGGTCCAGTCATTTGCCAGACTGTATGGGCTATAGCAAGCCAAAAACAAGATCGATATATATTGTAATATTTTCAATATTACCTTTATCTCAATTTTGTTTAGGCTTTTCATCTTTGTTATCTTTTTAGTAGTGAGCCTAATATGCCTCGGATAATTTGCCTGCCAACTTGGCTTCCTATTGATCTTGCTGCACTTTTTACCATGGCCTCGACAGCTGTTTGCCGTTGTCGCCCCGTTTTTTTAGGTTTCTTGGCAGCTTCTATTTTTGCGGCTTCTGTTTCTTTATCTGCCCGGGCTTTTAATAATTCGTAGGCTGACTCCCTATCTATATTGTCGGTGTATTTGTTTTTATACGGTGAGCGTTGTAATTGGGTTTTACGTTCGTCGTCATCTAAAGCACCGATGCGTGACTCAGGCGGCCGAATAAGTGTTTGTTCTACAATAGTTGGACTGCCATCTTCATCTAGTACGGAAACTAAGCCTTCTCCAATACCCAGTTGTGTGATGACTTCTTCTATATCTAATTTAGGGTTTTGCCTAAAGGTTTGTGCAACGGTTCTAACGGCTTTTTGATCTTTAGGGGTAAATGCGCGTAATGCGTGTTGTATACGCATACCCAGCTGGCCTAATACTGTGTCAGGTACATCTAATGGGCTTTGGGTGATAAAGAATACACCTACGCCTTTGGAGCGAATTAAGCGTACGACTTGTTCTACTTTTTCAATCAGTGCTTTAGGCGCATCATCGAAAAGTAGGTGGGCTTCGTCAAAAAATAAGACAAATGAGGGTTTGTCAGGGTCGCCTACTTCAGGTAGTTGCTCAAATAGTTCGGAGAATAGCCAAAGCAAAATAGTGGCATAAAGTCGCGGTGACTTTTGCATCAGTTTGGTGACGTCCATTATATTAATGATGCCACGGCCCGAAAAG
>JAHDBX010000208.1 GCA_020630145.1 Gammaproteobacteria bacterium
CGACATTGTTTATATCATTTACTGAACCGGCATCATCACTTGCAATTATTGCACCTTGAGCTGCACCATTACCACCTACTGCCACTTGTGAAACCAAAGCCAATGCCGCTACATCATTTACCACAACACCAGCAGGAATATCTGCCACTACATAGATAATTGCTGTATTGCCTATACCCGCATCAAAGTTTAATTCATTGACGAATGTGGCTGTATCTTCGCTTGCTTGATAACCTGCATTAGCACCACTCTCTACAAACACCTGCAAGTTGGTAGGGTTAAAGTTATCGAGTGGAGGTGCGAAAGGGTTAGCGACCGTATTAAGTGGTGTAAGAACGAAATCTTGAATCGCATTACCCACATTGGTTAATTGAAAACGAATGACAGCTGTTGTTTGACTTGGCTGGACGCTTATCTCAGACGTCTCCAATAAACTAATATTAAAATTAATGCGGTTATCAACTGTGAACTGTGTGGCCAAACCATTGCCTATACCAGCAATCGAATTACCCGTTGGAGATGACTCAACCGTAGCACTGATACCCGACACTGTAAAAGTAGCCGTTGCAATATTACTCACAATATCCCCTGCCTCGGCATAAGTTTTTGCAGAAACCAGCAAACAAGCCACAACACACATAAGGTTAAATACCTTATATGCATGAAAAACTCGTTTTTTTGGTTTACATGTAGCCAATTTAGCCATACTTCCTTTAGTTATCAATAATTTACAGTATTTTCTTAAAAAATTATATAGCTATATGGAATCTTGTTCACTTAACGCAACAATCTTTAACATAGCCCTCACATAAGGTGAGTTTTTCCTCAACAAAGTAGTAAAAAATCCTACTTTATTAAGGAGTTTGGCCCCTTATGTGCAAAAAACCAACACCCAACTGCTTAGTTGCTGACAGTCGGTACGCTTTACTGGAAAAATGGAGGAAATCGACCTAGTTATTTGTGATATTCGCCACACTTTTCTATTAAATTTCAATAAGTTATCAGCAAAAGCTATATTGATATTGCAACTAACATACCAAGATAATAGGAACATATAACAACAGCCAAGCTCATGACAAACTTGGCTGCATACAGGAATGAAAGATACTTACTTGAGGTAGTAGCTAAAAACGTTCTTAACTAAGTCAGATGCTGCTTGGCCAGGGTTAGCTCGAATAGCCTTTTCCTTATCTGATATATACAAATACAAGCCATCCAATGCTTTATCTGTAACATAACCATCCAAGTCATTTACTTTGGGCTGGTAACCAACTAAAGCTAATTTGCTTGATAATTTTTTATATGAGCTGGTAACGCCAACAGAATTCGTCGCATCAGTGACAATTGGCTTAAACAAACCTGTTAACTCCGTGTTAGCAACACGTTTAAAGTAATCTGTCGCGGCATTGTCACTACCTTTAATGATACCTATAGCATCCGTTACACTCATTTTTTTAATCGCGCCGATGAAAACATCTTTAGCAACGGGTGTCGCCTTTTCTGCAGCCCTATTCAAAGTATCAACAAATTGATCAGCATATTTCTCTTGGCCTATTGAACGCAATATACCATCAACCTTATTTAAGCCATCAGGCATAGTAATTTTGACACGGTCATCAGAAGAAAAACCATTAGCCCGCCCAAGGCTAGCTACAGACTCCGTTACGCCCTGCTGTAAAGCGGCTTTAATAGCGCCAATGCTATCCGTATTGCTGGGTGCTGAACTGGAAGATGACGACGCAGCATTAACTGCATCACGAAGAGCGGCTTTGTCAATTTGACATGAAGCCAGTAATAATAATGCGACTAAAGCGGCAAGGTATTTGATAAACATAAGGATCCATATAAATTTTAAATATGCCTTATGATAACAAATTTATACAACTATGGTTCTATAACACCATGCCGAATAGCTAAGCGCGCTAATTGTGCGGAATTATTTAAATGCAGCTTATTTAATATATTAGTACGGTGATTACTGACTGTCTTTGAGCTTAGAAATAGACGTTCAGCAACTTCATGTACATTTAGACCTTCTGCAAGCATGCTAAATACTTCAAATTCACGATCCGTGAGCATGGGTGATATAGCAATATCTGCTTCAAAGTCGTCCTCAGTATCAGCAACATTCACCACAGGGAAGTAGTCTTCCCCTTTCATGACAGAACGTATCGACTTGGCCAAATCTGTCCTAGAGCAGTCATGTGGAAGCCAACCTTTTGACTGACTCATGCGCACATGCTTAAACAAGGCATGGTCTCCACGACGCCCCATGACAATCATCGGTACATCGTGAAAGCGATCATACACCTGCTGAAAGCGGCTAATACTCGCCTGCCCTCGCTCCAAAATCAATAACAACAACAAACGCGCGTTATTAATCTGTATCATAGCCGTTGAATTGTGACTTAATAAAAGCTCAGATGGCTTTATAACCTGTGTTTGTTGTACAAGTTCATGTTGTAATACATAACTGACGCCGCGACCGACAACAGTATCCTCATCAACTAAAACAATTTTATTAAAATTTGAAGACAAAGTATCCTTCCCAATAGTTAAGCTAGTGTTGAGTTATTTCCCTAATTCTCCTAACTTTTCGGCAAGCCTGAAAAAAGCTTTAATACAATGTAAAATAAACACTAAATTTCCGCCCGTGGCACAACTGGATAGCGCGGCCCCCTCCTAAGGGGCAGGTTGCAGGTTCGAACCCTGCCGGGCGGACCACTTTTTGACATAAGTAAACGATAGATTACAAATAAGTTAAAAATTGTTAAGCCATATACTTTTGTCTATATTTTTTAACGTGAAATGGCGCTAAATGATACAAATGAAATATCAAAGTGCTAAACTAAGTAATAAACGTAAATAATCAAGGTTGTATTTTGGTCAAGCCAACGAATAGTCAATTAAAGCGTATTCCGCTAAAAGCATTAATTAATTTATATTCCATACGTGGTCTCGACTGGGTAAAGGCAAATATACCCACAGAAGTGATTGAAGCTAACTTAGATCAAGACATGCTTGATGTATTGCCCTCTGACCTTTCTACTTTCTTGAGCGGCGTGATAGCAGAACAATCATTTGACTCGATAGGCCAACAGTTAGAGTTATCTGAACAGTTTGGCGATGACATTGTAACCGCCCTATCTTACGCCAATAACCCACAAACGACCAAAGCAACAACCAATTTGTTTTGCGAACAAGTTTTACAGCTAGAAAGCAGCTATCAAGAATTCCTAAACAATAAGCATATCGAAATTGATTCATTAACAAGTGAGCTTGATAAAATTGAGCCAATGTTAAGCAAAATGAAACAGCTTACTGTAGAAACTTATCAATCTTATAATGTTTTAAAGGAAGCAATAGGTACACTGCCCGACAATAACGAATTAAAAGATGGTGTAGGCTCAGTTATTGACTACATTAAAAACCTAGAATTACACCTAAATAAATATTACGAACATCGCTTATACATAACCAGTGCAGGTCTGCACCGCCGTAAAGACGATGTAAATAAAGCTAACTTTGAAGCCGAAAAGTTAAATGTTCAAATCAAAGACTTGATGCAAAAACTGCGTGACCAAAAGAAAAGCTTGGTTGGAAAACTTACCAGCAAGCTAGATACACAAGAAAAGATTCGTGAAACGGTTAATAAGTTAACCGCTCAACGTGCCGGTATAGAAATTATTATTTCAGAAAAAGATCTTATTTTTTGGTTAGATGTATTAGTGGATGCCTCTATGGTACCGGAACACAATTCATCTTTGCAGTCCACCGCTCAAATGACACGATTAAGTTTATTTACTCTACTAGAGTACTTTTGTACACAACAAGAACGTTCAGCTAAAGAAGTCAAAGTCCTATCAACCAATATTGCCGATGCAAAAACAGCAGCTGACTTTTTCTTACGCTCTGAAGAGTTTGTACTCGAATACTTTATTCGAAAACAACATGCCTTAGTAGACTGGATGGGCGATGCCGCCCGCAGGAAGTTAGGTGAGCTACAAAAAATAAAAGATGAATACCTAGCAGAGATACGCCAAAGCGCTTAAAACACCTGAATCTTTACACAATATTTTATTAACAATACATCATACCTCTTATGTCTCAACCTAAAGTAGGCTTTGTTAGCCTTGGCTGTCCAAAAGCCCTAGTAGATTCCGAACGCATTCTAACGCAATTAAAAACTGACGGTTATGATGTAGTTGGCACCTATGATGATGCTGATGTAGTGGTTGTAAACACCTGCGGATTTATTGATGAAGCAAAAGCAGAATCATTAGACGCTATAGGTGAAGCG
>JAHDBX010000209.1:0-2303 GCA_020630145.1 Gammaproteobacteria bacterium
GCAATTTCAACAATTAACAATACAGAAAAAGCACTAACGCAAAACTAATTACCCTTTTCATTACTTCGTTTAAGGCCGCAATAGCGGCCTTCTTTATTTATGCGATGCTATTTTGGAATCAATGTGTGTTATTTTGCCAGTTTAGCTTTGAGTAATTCATTAACTTGTTGAGGGTTGGCCTTACCTTTACTTTGCTTCATTACTTGACCAACAAAGAAGCCAAAAACCTTGTCTTTACCTGATTGATATTGTGCTACTTGACCTGGGTTATCAGCAATAATTTGATCAATAATAGATTCTATTGCGCCGGTATCCGTAATTTGCTTCAAGCCTTTTGCTTCAATAATCTCATCAGCTGAACCTTCACCCTTCCACATTGCTTCAAAAACATCTTTAGCAATTTTACCCGAGATAGTATTGTCAACAATTCGATTTAATAATACAGCAAGACTGCTAGCGGTAACTTTACTTTGCTCAATATCTATTTCATCCTGGTTAAGCGCAGCCGACAGTTCACCGTTTACCCAGTTCGCCACCAGCTTCGCTTTTGCATCTGTAGCTTTTACAACGGCTTCATAATAATCCGCAATATCACGACTTAAGGTCAGTTTTGCTGCGTCATAGGCACTTAAGTCATACTCACTTTGGAAGCGTGCACTTTTCTCATCAGGCAACTCAGGCAAGGTGCGACGTACAGCTTCAACATCTTCTTCTGTAATGATCACTGGTAATAGATCAGGGTCAGGAAAGTAACGATAATCGTTAGCATCCTCTTTCGTTCGCATCGCTCGAGTTTCGTTGGTTTCAGGGTTATACAAACAAGTCGCTTGTATGACTTCACCACCGTCTTCTAATAAATCAATTTGATATTCAACTTCACTATTAATCGCTTTTTCTACAAAGCGGAAAGAGTTTAAGTTTTTAATTTCACGGCGTGTGCCAAACTCTTCCTCGCCTTTTAAACGTACCGATACATTAGCATCGCAGCGAAATGAGCCTTCTTGCATATTGCCATCCGATATACCCAAATAACGCACAAGTGCATGCAATTTCTTAAGGTAGGCAACGGCCTCGGCCGCTGAGCGCATATCGGGCTCAGATACAATCTCCAATAATGGTGTACCTGCACGATTTAAATCTATTGCACTTTTACTGGCGTCAAAGTTGCCTTCATGCATCGACTTACCCGCATCTTCTTCTAGATGTGCACGCGTTACACCAACAAGCTTCGTTTCTTTTTCATTTAACGCTATATTTAACTCACCCTTACCGACAATAGGCAGTTCAAATTGTGAAATTTGATAACCTTTTGGTAAGTCGGGGTAAAAATAATTTTTACGTGCAAATACATTTTTCATACCGAGCTCAGCATCAATAGCTAAACCAAACTTAATCGCTTTTTTTACTGCATCTGCATTCAATACTGGCAATACGCCTGGCAAACCCAAATCAACCGCGCTAGCCTGCGTATTAGGTGATGCGCCATAAGCTGTAGATGAACCAGAAAATATTTTACTATTACATGCTAGCTGTACATGAACTTCTAAACCAATAACCGTTTCCCATTGCATATCAACTACCCCTTACGCTGTGCTATCTGTAAATGCGGCTGGCATTTTTGTATGCCAATCGGTTTGTTGTTGATAACGGTGTGCAACATTTAATAATTTACCTTCTGCAAAATACGGGGCAATTAATTGTAAACCAACTGGCATATCGTTCACGAAGCCAGCAGGTATCGACATACCGGGCAACCCAGCTAAATTAACCGCAATGGTATAGATATCTGACAAATACATTGAAACAGGGTCATCTGTTTTTTCACCAATTTTAAACGCTGTTGATGGTGCCGTTGGACCGGCAATAACATCTACCTTTTCAAATGCTTTATCAAAATCTTGTTTAATTAAGCGGCGAATTTTCTGCGCCTTTATATAATAAGCATCATAGTATCCTGAAGACAAAGCATACGTCCCTACCATAATACGGCGTTGCACCTCTGCCCCAAAGGCTTCGCTGCGCGAACGTTTGTATAAGTCTTCTAAGTCTTGCGGGTCATCACAACGATAACCAAACCTCACACCATCGAAACGCGACAAATTTGATGAGCACTCTGCTGGCGCAACAACGTAGTAAACGGGCACTGACAAATGCATATTAGGCAAGCTAATTTCTACCAGCTCAGCCCCCATAGCCTCATACTCTTTTAAGGCTGCTTGTATTTTTTCATCAATACTATTGTCTAAACCTTCACCAAAGAATTCTTTTGGCACACCTATGCGTAAACCTTTTATATCATCTTG
>JAHDBX010000209.1:2313-4278 GCA_020630145.1 Gammaproteobacteria bacterium
CACAGGCTCTTGAGAGCTTGTCGAATCTTTTTCATCAAAACCACACATAGCTTGCAATAACATTGCACAATCTTCCGCACTTAAACCAATTACCCCGCCTTGATCTAGGCTAGATGCAAAAGCAATCATGCCGTAACGCGATACTCGACCATAACTGGGTTTAATGCCGCTAATGCCACATAAAGCAGCGGGCTGACGAATTGAGCCACCGGTATCCGTTGCCGTAGCAATGGGTGCTAATCGTGCGGCAACAGCTGCTGCTGAACCACCTGATGAACCACCGGGAACATAATCTGTATTCCAAGGGTTTTTAACCGCACCATAAAAACTGGTTTCATTCGATGAGCCCATCGCAAACTCATCCATATTACATTTACCCAACATTGGCATACCTGCTGCGTTGAGTTTTTCAATAACCGTTGCACTATACGGCGAAATGAAATTGTCTAACATCTTAGAGCCACAGCTAGTTTTCACGCCTTCAGTACAAAAAATATCTTTTTGTGCAATGGGAATACCGTGCAAAGCTGACACATCATCACCTTGCTTACGTTGTGCATCGGCTGCAGCCGCCTGCGCTAATGCCTGCTCGGCTGTGACAGTAATAAAACTGTTTACATCCGCGTCGTACTTTTGAATACGATCAAGGTAGAACTGTGTCAATTCAACGCTGGAAAATTGTCCTGCTGACAAATCAGCTTTTAATTCAGATAGTGATTTATTTAACATAGCCTTAATCCATCACTTTTGGTACTAAGTATGTACCATCACTTACATCGGGCGCACAACCTTGAAACTTTTCTCGTTGGTCGGTTTCGGTAACTGCATCCACCCTAAGTCGTTGTGACAAATCTAGCGGATGAGCCATTGGCTCACTGTCTTCAACACTCACTGCTTCTAATTGACCAACAAAATCAACTATGCGGGATAAGTTGTTAACCGTTTCAGGAATACTATCTTCTTGTATTTTTAAGCGCGCCAAATGTGCTATTGCTTGCACATCTTCTGCTGAAAGAACTTTATCGTTTGCAGACATAACTACCCAATTGTGCGTAAAACTATTTTCAACAGGGGCATCAAAGTACCCCACAAAGAGGCGCAACATTAGCATAAGTGGCCGAATCTTGCGATCTCTATGCCTGATTATTTAACCGTATTGCCGTGCATTACTAGGAAAAACCACAATTCAGTTGCTTGATAAGGCCTCGATTGTTACAGTTACATACTATATTATTCATAATCTTCTTATAAAGTAGCGTTTTTCATGTTTAAACAAATTAAAGGCTTTTTTTCTACCGACTTATCCATTGATTTGGGTACTGCGAATACATTAATTTACGTACGAGGTGAAGGCATCGTACTTGACGAACCGTCTGTTGTGACGATTCGTATGGACAGAGGACCAGGTGGCCCTAAAACTGTTGAAGCTGTTGGCGAACAAGCCAAAATGATGCTTGGCCGTACACCCAAAAATATGGAAGCCATACGCCCAATGAAAGATGGGGTGATAGCAGATTTCACCGTTACAGAAAAAATGCTGCAGCACTTCATTAAAAAAGTGCATGGCTCTCGCTTTTATAAGCCTAGCCCACGCGTATTAGTCTGTGTACCTTGTGGCGCAACCGAAGTTGAACGCCGTGCTATACGTGAGTCAGCTGCTGGCGCTGGTGCGCGTAGTGTATTTCTAATTGAAGAACCGATGGCTGCCGCCATTGGTGCCGGCATCCCCGTCGATGAAGCACGCGGTTCTATGGTGTTAGATATTGGCGGAGGTACTTCTGAAGTAGCCGTGATGTCACTTAATGGCATTGTTTATTCTGCCTCGGTACGCATAGGTGGCGATAAATTTGATGAAGCAATTGTTAGTTACATACGTCGTAATTATGGCATTCTAATCGGCCTAGCAAGTGCAGAAAATATTAAGAAAACTATTGGCTCGGCTTACCCAACAGAGCCCGTTACTGA
>JAHDBX010000210.1 GCA_020630145.1 Gammaproteobacteria bacterium
ATCATGTGGGTCATATCGGTATACTTGGCGTAGATAAAAAAGGTGAGGAGTGGTACCAAATCCAAGTTGGTGGTGATCCAGCTAACCAAGCTGCTTTAGGTAAAGTATTAGGTCCATCAGTGGCCAAAGACCAAGTTGCTAATACACTTGAAAAACTACTGAGTGTCTACCTAGATAAACGTAATGGTGAAGAGCGTTTCATTGATACCTATCGCCGCATTGGCATTAAACCTTTTAAGGAGAGTGTCTATGCCTAATTCAACTGTAAAACAGATTATAAAAGACCAACAAATCGTTGATGATCAATGGCGTACTCTAGCTGATGACGATAACACGCTTGCTGGTGACATTATTATATCGAGCAAGCGTTGGAAGCAAGATAAAGCTACCTTCAAATCTCACAGTGGTGGTTTAGGCATATTAATCGAGTTTGATAAACATATCGACGACATTAAAGATGACCTTGACAATTTTGACCTCGTCGCAATCGAGTTTCAAAGCTTTACTGATGGTCGTGGTTATAGCTATGCTACATTATTACGTCGCATGGGTTGGACTAAAGAAATTCGTGCAGTAGGTGATGTATTGCGCGACCAAGTATTTTATATGCATCGTTGTGGCTTTAATGCATTTGAAATACGCGCTGACCGTGATATCAACGATGCATTACATGCTTTTTCTGAATTTAGTGTGGCATATCAACCTGCTATCAACAATCCTTAATATAAAAAGTATATAAACATTAAAAAAGCCCGGCTTATTTTATTGACCGGGCTTTTTTATTTATTATACTTAATATTTAGGCCGAAGTACTTACCCAGTGTTACGTAAACCAATGGCTAAAGCATTAATTGCTCGCAGCATAGGTTGTGACCAAACGCTATCATCACCCTCTTCTCGTAAGCGTTTTAATAGCATGACCTGAATATAATTTAGCGGTTCAAGATAAGGCTTTCGGCTAGCAATAGATAACTGCAAACCTTTTTGCTTTTCTAATAATGCTGTTTGCGTAATATCCTTTATTAATTTAACCGTTAAGGTGTGTTCTGCAAGTATCTGCGCATAAATATCTTTCGCAATAGCTTTATCAGTACATAGTTCAGCATAGTGCTCAGCAATAGGCAAATCTGACTTCGCTAATACCATCTCAGTTTTATCTAACACGGTTCTGAAAAATGGGAAGTCTCGATACATTGTCTGTAACAAATCAAGAGGCTGCTTCGATAAGGCAGAACCCAAACCATACCAACCCGGCATATTTAAACGACACTGTGCCCAGGCAAATATCCAACCTATCGCTCGAATAGACTTTTTAGAATAATCCAGTTTCTTGCGATGAGAAGGCCTAGAACCAATATTCAATAAGCCAATTTGCTGTGTTGGCGTCGACTCATAGAAAAACTTCATTAAGTCTGTATTATTATCTGTCAACTTACGATAATGTTCTTCACCTACAGATACCAAGGCATTCATACAAGTATAAAATTCATCTTGGGGTTTGTCAGCCTGTTTAACCGTCGCTTTAATTAAACCAGACATACCCATGGTCAATTCATGCAAAGCCGTACCCTTATCATTATATCGATAAGATAAGACCTCACCCTGCTCTGTAAATTTAATACTACCACTAATAGTACCCGCTGGCTGTGATTGAATCGCTTCATACACAGTGTTACCACCACCTCTAGCGACTGTACCTCCACGTCCATGGAATAAACAGCAGTCCAAACCATACTTATCTACAACAGCAATAATCGCTTTTTGCGACTCATATAAATTCCACGTTGAAGCTAAAATACCACCGTCCTTACAAGAGTCAGAATAACCCAACATAATTTCCTGACGATCAGCTTGTTGTTTGAGCAAATCCCTATACAAAGGCACAGAAAATAAGTCCTCCAAAATAGCAGGCGCATTTTCCAGGTCATCAATCGTTTCAAACAAAGGTGATATTGCTAATGTTTTAGCTTTATCACCATTATTTAAACCCACAATGTTTGCCAATAACGCGACTTCTAAAATATGACTCGCAGAGCCCGCCATTGAAATAATATAAGAATCAAAGCAATTAGCACCCACTTCTTCACGCATTTCATCAATGAGATAAAATACATCTAATATTGATTTGGCATTTTCACTTAACTGACTTGCACTCATACCAAGTAATTTATTACTATCCAATAAACCACTCAACAACGCGACCTTTTCTTTCTCAGGCAATGCCAAGTAATCAGCTTGCAGATCGTTTACCTTAACAATTTCCGCAACAACGGTACTATGCTCAATAGATTCTTGTCGAATATCCAGTTTATTTAAGTAAAAGTTAAATACCTCAACCAAACGAATTAAATCACGCAAGCTACCATTCGCTAAATTAGCATCATTATGCTTACGTAAAGAGTGATGAATTAAAAGTAAGTCTTGTTTAAATTCATCTGCTGATTGATAAGCGAAAGCAATATCAACATCGCTCTTACCCTCTAAATACTGCTCACATTGCACAATACGCTGACGTAAGCGATACAAAACCATGCCTAGCTTTCTACGATAAGGCTCAGTTGTATGCTCTCTATCGACACGCTCACCATAAGTCGCCTTAGCCAAATCTGTTGATACAGCTAAATCTTGCTTTAAATCAACAGACAACTCGCAAAACTTGTCATTATGCGTTAACAAGTCAGAAAGCGTTTCAACGCGCTCTACATACTCAGTTAATATATGTACTTGCTGTAAACGTAAGGCTTTACGGGTTAACTCAGGCGTCACAAAGGGATTACCATCACGATCGCCACCTACCCATGAACCAAAGGCAATAATTCTTGGTATATTAAACTTATCATTAGGGTAGTAATGCTTTAATGCCCTGTGTAAATTTTTATATAGCTCAGGAATAACAGAAAAAATAGTCGTCTTGAAAAAATACAAACTGGTCTCAATTTCTTGCACAACAGAAGGCTTATCTGCCCTCACTTCTTCTGTCTTCCATAAAATTTGCATCAAAGCTTTAACACGTTCTTTTATTTCCAGCTGCTTATCTTCATTATATGCCTCAGAATAATCGACATATGATGACTTGATTTTATTTAGCACCTGTAAAACTGTGCGTCTTTTAGCTTCGGTAGGGTGTGCGGTAAAAACAGGTCTAAAATCTATTTTCTCTAATAAATTTTGCACTCTTTCAGCACTGTAGCCACTTGTATGTAAGAACTGAATAGTATGCCTAAATGAACCTTCCCAGCAGTTTTCATCATATTGCTCACTGCGCTCAAGATAACGAACACGTTCTTCAGCAATATTGCTCATGTGGAAAAATAAATTTAACGCTCGAATAATTTTAGTTAACTTATCAGCATCCAGTGATTCAAGGTCTAGCATTAGAGATGCTTTATCAATATCAACAGACGACTTAATACCTAATTTCTTACGCAATTCCTGAATCAGTAGTAAAAATTCATCGCCTTCTTGCTCATGCAAAACGTCAACCAGTAAGTCAACGAAAAAATCAATTTCTTTATGTAAATCTATCATGCTTCTTTACTCATTAGCTCCAATATTTTTATTTCACCATTAACTAACATTTCTTTTTTTACTTTATTTAATTTTTTTACTTTTGCTTCATACGAGGAAGCAGTAGACCGAGTATCAAATTCGTAACGAAATACAAGTTGCAAATCTGTTTTACCCCGAAAATATTTAGCACCTTTATTTGCGCTAGACTGATGCTCAGCAAAACGCCGATCAATATCAGTGGTTATACCAGTATAGAGAGAGTTATCACTCGCCCGAATCATATACAAGTACCAGCATTGATTAAATGGGCATTCTTTAATTTTAATTAAGATTTGCTTAAATAGTGTTTTTTCAAGATTTGCATGCTTTTTAAGCATATAAATCAACTTATCTTTAGGTACACGTTGTTGATTCAGCTTATCTATAAAAATAGGTGAAAACTTAAGCGTCATACCAAAGTTATCTTCACCATCAGAAACAGCATAATGCCTATAGCCATCTGTATTAGACCAAATAAAGGCATGCTCATTCATAAACTTATCGTAGCATAGTTGAAAACGCTCAAGAACGTTATCCTTATT
Source organism: Gammaproteobacteria bacterium (assembly GCA_020630145.1). Classification (GTDB taxonomy): domain Bacteria; phylum Pseudomonadota; class Gammaproteobacteria; order HTCC5015; family HTCC5015; genus JAHDBX01. Next base: position 4,092 of record JAHDBX010000210.1, read on the forward strand.
TAACCAAACAAACAAATCAACGTCCGAAGAGCTAAACCACCTTTTTTTACAATAATCGCTATCTTGCTTTACTTTAAGAATTTCCTTCATAAGTAAAGGAATATAATGAATTAGTCATAAATTGCAATCATTAAATGATTTGAATGTGATAGTCATCAAGATT
>JAHDBX010000211.1 GCA_020630145.1 Gammaproteobacteria bacterium
CTCATTAATGCATCTTCAATGGATGCTGTTTTTTGTATAATTTCATTTTGTAATTTTTCAATAAACTGGAACTGGCGCACATACTCTCGTACAATTTGTAACTGTTGATCAACAAAGCCTTTGCTTATATTGCCAACTAATTCATACCGCTCAGCCTGCATAGCATGCAACATTGTATCAAGCACAGCTAAACCAGACTCATCTTCAGGTACTTCCGATAACTGCTCACGAACATCCATTTGCTTCATTAGAAAGTCCATTGGCATTTGTGTATCTGTTTCCGAGTTGATATCAATATTATTTAGTTTTAACAAATAGATTGCACGCTGCAAGTCACTAGATAGTACTCGATATGCACTATTAACTTCAGTAGAAACTTGCATAGCCAGCATTTGTTCTTGCTGACTAGCATTAGCATATTTATCTGGGTGAACTTGCTTTTGGAAGTCTTGTTGTTTTTGTTTTAATGTATCTCGATCTATTTCAAAGCTTACGGGCAACTGAAATAATTCAAAATAATTTTGCTGCAAATAAGCAGGCAAAGAATGTAACGACGTATCTAAAGATGACATAGTAAACAGTATGTAGTGTTAAACGGTAAAACTCTCTCCACAACCGCATTCGTCTTTAACATTAGGATTATTAAATTGAAAACCTTCGTTTAGGCCTTCTTTAACAAAGTCTAATTCCGTGCCACTTAAGTAAGCCAAACTTTTTGCATCAGCATAAAGGTTAACACCATGCGATTCAAAAGCCTGATCTTCATCACTCTCTTCGTCAACAAACTCAAGTACATAAGCCATACCTGAACAACCCGTAGTTTTAACACCTACGCGCACGCCCACTCCCTTGCCTCGCTTAGCAAGGTAGCTTTTAACGTGATCAGCTGCTTTTTCAGTCATGCTTAAAGACATACTAACTCTCTTTTTTAGCCTTGTAATCGCTCACGGCCGCTTTAATTGCATCTTCAGCCAAAATTGAGCAATGAATTTTTACAGGTGGCAATGCTAGTTCTTCAGCAATAGCACTGTTTTTAATTTCTTGCGCTTCATCAACTGTTTTACCTTTAACCCATTCCGTAACTAAGGAACTTGATGCAATCGCTGAGCCACAGCCATAAGTTTTAAACTTTGCATCTTCTATAACGCCATCGTCATTTACTTTGATTTGCAACTTCATTACGTCACCACAAGCTGGTGCACCCACCATACCTGTACCAACATTATCTTCACTTTTTTCAAATGATCCAACATTACGAGGGTTTTCGTAGTGGTCAATTACTTTGTCGCTGTAAGCCATTTTTTGCTCCTAATAATAGAATGCTTGATATAATTTTTGCTTAGCGAAAGCGCTTTGCTTATCTATCAAACTTTCCAGTTTTCTATAAATAGTTATATTATTATGTTTAGTGGGCAACCCATTCAACAGATTTCAAATCTACGCCTTCTAAATACATATCCCACAACGGCGATAAATCACGTAGTTTAGTTACTGCCTTATGAATAAGTTCAATTGCATAATCTATTTCTTCTACCGTTGTATAGCGCCCCATAGTAAAGCGAATTGAGCTATGCGCTAATTCATCTTCTCTACCAAGAGCACGTAATACATAACTAGGCTCTAAGCTCGCTGATGTACATGCTGAACCTGAAGAAACGGCTAAGTCTTTAAGTGCCATAATTAAGCTCTCACCTTCTACAAAGTTAAAGCTTACATTTAAGTTACCTGGAACGCGCTGTTCAAAATCACCGTTCAAATACACTTCTTTCATATCTTTGATGCCATCCCATAAACGATCACGTAACATACGTACTTTTTCATTATCTTTTGCCATGTCTTCTTTGGCAATACGGTACGCTTCGCCCATACCCACGATTTGGTGTGTAGCTAATGTGCCTGATCGCATACCTCTTTCGTGACCGCCACCGTGCATTTGTGCCTCTAAACGAATCCGTGGCTTACGACGTACAAATAGACCGCCAATACCTTTAGGGCCATATACTTTATGCGCCGTTAAAGACATTAAGTCTACGGGTAATTCTGCTAAGTTAATGGGTAGTTTACCTACACTTTGTGCCGCATCAACATGGAATAAGGTTTTGTTTTCACGACAGAGCTTGCCGATTGTTTCAATGTCTTGAATAACACCAATTTCGTTATTAACATGCATAACTGATACTAAAACTGTATCTTCACGTAATGCTTCTTTAAATTTATCTAAATCTAATAAACCATTTGGCTGAGGCTCTAAATACGTTACTTCAAAGCCTTCTCGTTCTAACTGACGCATCGTATCTAAAACGGCTTTATGTTCAGTTTTGACGGTAATTAAGTGTTTACCCTTCTTTTGATAAAAGTGCGCAGCACCTTTAATAGCCAAGTTATTTGACTCAGTCGCACCACTTGTCCATACAATTTCACGTGGGTCAGCACCGATGCAATCTGCAACGTGTTGACGTGCAGTTTCAACAGCTTCTTCACTTTCCCAACCAAAGGCGTGTGAACGTGATGCTGGGTTACCATATATACCTTCTTTGCTCATATATTCAGTCATGACTTTTACAACACGCTCATCTATCGGTGAGGTTGCTGAATAGTCGAGGTAAACGGGTAATTTAATATCTGCCATATCTATGCTCTCTACTACGTTTTCTTTAATTCAGTAATGATCTTAAGGCGCAACTATATCGTCACGACGTTTTAATAATACCGTGTCTTGGCGTGCTGCAATGGTTTGCACAGACTGACGCTTAATCAAGTCACCAAGGCTGATATCTTCTAAATAATTTTGGATTTTATTGCTTAAATCTGACCATAAATCGTGCGTTAAACAACGCGTATTTTGCTGACAGTTTTCATTACCACTGCAACGTGTAATATCGACATCTTCGTCAACAGCAGAAATGATAGCAGCAATAGATACTTGCTCAGGTGTCTGGCCTAAACTGTAACCACCGCCAGGACCGCGCGTGCTCTCAACTAAGCCGCTTTTACGCAGACGGCCAAATAGCTGCTCGAGGTATGATAGGGAAATTTCTTGGCGTTCAGCAATATCTGACAAACAAACAGAACCGGCACTTTGTTGAATAGCTAAATCCAGCATCGCTGTAACCGCATAACGGCCTTTAGTTGTTAGTTTCATTGCCTTGGCACCTTTTATCTACCTTATACAAGTAGAATACCTGAGTTATTTACTTGGTTATTATATATAACCAAGTAAATTAGTCAAGTATTAGGGGCAATTAGTCTTTTTTATTAGGTTTACCGCGATCGCGGTCACGATGACGATCTTTTTTACGTGGTTTATCAGATTTAGATTTCGACAAACTCTTACGCTTTTTAGGCTTAGGCTTACCTGCTGTATCAGCATCACGCCTTTTAGGTTTGCTTGATTTTTTATACTGATCATTTACTAAAGAGATATCCAAGCGCTCACCCGCCACTCGCACGCCTTTGAGTTTCATAAATAGGTCTTTTGGCATACCTTCAGGCAGATCAATTGTACTGTAATCATCGTATATCTTTATCCGACCAATATCAGCACTGTCCAAACCCGCCTCATTTGCAATGGCACCCATAATATTGCCAGGCTTAACTTTATGCGCATGGCCGACTTCTAAACGATAGGTATCTTTATCACTATCATCAAAACTGCCTTTGCTTCTTTCTCCACGCTCTGAACGGCCACGGCGACCAGTATTATCACCACGATCATCGCGTATTTTTTTTGATCTCGGCGCGTCTTTTAGCAATAAAGGCTGATCACCTTGCGCTAATTTGGCTAGTGCAGCAGCAATCTCAATTGCGGGCACTTCGTTTTGCTCTTGATACTGCTCAACAACCGTTTGATAAAACGCACAATCCGTTGCCAATGTATCCGTTATCTGCTGCTGAAAACGTGCTACACGTTGATCATTAATATCTTTAGTTGATGGCAATTCCATCATTTCAATTTTTTGCTTGGTCGCCCTTTCAATGCTGCCCAATAAACGTTTTTCACGTGGCGCTACAAACAAAATAGCATCGCCTTTACGACCAGCACGGCCTGTACGGCCAATACGGTGCACATAAGATTCCGTATCATGCGGGATATCATAGTTGATAACATGGCTAATTCGTTCAACATCCAAGCCACGTGCAACCACATCAGTCGCAACCAAAATATCAATCTTGCCACGTTTTAGTTGATCGACAATACGCTCACGCTGATTTTGTGCAATATCACCATTT
>JAHDBX010000212.1:0-2871 GCA_020630145.1 Gammaproteobacteria bacterium
AAAACACTACCCTATGCGGGTTATGAGGAAGTCTTTAGTCGTGATATTGAATTTATATTTACCCCTGAGTAAGCCCATGATGAAAAAATTATTTACTACTCTATTTTTAATGTGTTGCTTGCAACCCAGTTATGCTGCATTACAAATACAAATAACTCGCGGCGCAGCTGATGCGCAGCCTATCGCCATTGTACCTTTTGCATGGCAAGGGCTTAGCGATAAGCAAAAAGCACCGAGTAACATTAACGAGGTAGTGGCTTCTGATCTAGAACGCTCGGGTGAGTTTAAAGCGGTGCCAGCAAAAGACATGCTGTCAACGCCTACTATAGGTGACAAAGTCAATTTTGCGCAGTGGCGCGTATTAGACATAAACCACTTAGTAGTTGGTCGTTTAAAGCAACTAGCAGCAAATAAGTATGCTGTTGAATTTCAATTATATGATGTCGTTACGGGTCGTCAAGTGGCTGGTTACAGTATTCCTGCTAATAGAAAACAGTTACGTCGTGCAGCGCATTCAATTAGTGATATTGTCTTTGAGAAAATTACCGGCGTAAAGGGTGTGTTTAATACCCGTATTTCATACATTACATTACAGCGGCCTAATGGTAAGCCTGAGTACCGTTTGGAGGTGGCCGATGCCGATGGTTTTAATGCTAAAACCATATTGAAGTCTGTACAACCTGTGATGTCGCCTAACTGGTCGCCTGATGGTCAACGTATTGCTTATGTGTCATTTGAAGGCCGTAAACCATCAATTTATGTGCAGTCAGTGTATAAAGATGCACCGCGGCAAAAAGTCGCTTCTTTTAAGGGTATTAATGGTGCACCGCGTTGGTCTCCAGATGGCCGTAAACTAGCAGTTACTTTGTCAAAAGGCGGTAATGCAGACATATATATACTCGACTTAAAGAGCAAGAAATTACAAAAAATCACGCGTAGCTTTGGCATTGATACCGAGCCAACCTGGTCGCCTGACGGTCGTCAAATTTACTTTACATCTGGCCGCAGTGGTTCGCCGCAAATATATAAAATTGATGTAACCGGTGGTAAGGCAGAGCGTATAACGTTTGAGGGCAAATACAATACGTCGGCGAGCATTTCGCCAGATGGTCGTTATGTATCCGTTGCACATCGTAACCAGCAAGGCCGTTTCCAAATTGGTGTGCTGGATCAGAAAAACGGTGATTTCCGTGTGTTAACAGACGGTCGTTTGGACGAATCACCCAGTTTTGCACCAAATGGACGGATCTTGCTGTACGCTACTGAAGATAGGGGAAGGGGTGTATTAGCAGCGGTTTCTGTCGATGGGCGCACAAAACAAAAATTAGTTTTTAGTTCTGGTGATATACGCGAGCCATCTTGGGCACCATTTGCCCAATAAATGACCTTTTTATGGTATAAATACAAAATCGACCTGACCAAACTGGCAATAAAATAAAAGAGGATAGCCAAATGAAAAAAATCCATGGTTTATTAATCATCATCACCATTTTTATGGTGGCTTGTACATCCGCTCCCAAAGAACAAGAAGTAGAGCTTCTTCCTGAAGAGTCACTACCACCTATTGCCGAAGAAAATTTTGAGCCAGAGCCAATTGTTGAGCCAATAATAGAAGATCCAGATTGCTTAGCGCCATGTCGTTACCCATTAGATGCAATCAATGATTCGAATAGCGAGCTTGCTAAACGTTTAATTTTCTTTGGTTATAACGACTCAAGTATTAAAGATGAATATGCCTATACTATCGACCAGCATGCCTTATACCTACAGTCGCACCCAAGTGTAACGGTACGTTTAGAAGGCCACACCGATGAGCGTGGATCACGTGAATACAATGTAGCGCTCGGTGAAAGACGTGCATTATCGGTGCGTCAGGTTTTATTGTTACGTGGCGTATCTGCTGACCAAATAACAACCGTTAGTTTTGGCGAAGAGCTACCATTAGATTTAGGTCGTGATGAGTCAGCATGGTCGCAAAACAGACGTGTTGAAATTGTGTACGATTAATACGGAGATCGTCAACGTTGTATAAAAAAACACTTTCTATAAAAGTGGCGCTAGTATGTTTGCTAGCGCCATTATTGGCTACTGCTGGTACAAAAGACCGACTCAATGCATTAGAGGCTCAGTACCCTTTATTGCAACAACAGATATCAGCATTAGAAAAGCAACTGGGTAACCAAGGCTTGCTAGAGCTTTTTCAAACTGTAGAATTATTACAGTCTGAGATACAGCAATTGCAAGGCGAAGTTGAGCAGCTGCGTTATGAAATGGAAGGTGTAGGGAAACGCCAAAAAGATTTATACCTTGATATAGATCGCCGCATCAATGATTTAAGTGTTGGCGGGGCAGTGCCTTCTGGTGATGGCAGTGTCACTCAACAACCTGAAGATGCAGATGAGCCAGCTAACTTAGTGCCTCAACCTTTAGAGGACACAACTGCAACGACAGCATCTGTTGTTCAGAAAGACCCTAAGCAACAGCGCCAAGACTATGAGGCGGCGTTTAACCTATTGCGTGAGAGCCGTTATCCAGATGCTATTGCAGCCTTTGATGGTTTCTTGCAGCAGAGTCCTAACAGCGTGTATGCGCCTAATGCGCAGTACTGGTTAGGTAAGCTACATTATGTAACCAAAAACTTTGATGCGGCTATTGTCGAATTGAACAAAGTGATGAGCAAATACCCCGGTTCATCGAAAGAACCAGATGCGCGTCTTAACTTAGGTTACACGTATTATGAAATGAAAGACTGGGCTAATGCGCGAAAAATGCTTGAGTCAGTTATTAATAAATACCCTAATTCATCAGCTGTAGCATTAGCAGAAAAGCGTTTGCAAACACTCACAGCAGCTGGTCACTAAGAAACTTACC
>JAHDBX010000212.1:2881-4187 GCA_020630145.1 Gammaproteobacteria bacterium
AACAGTTCTACGCAACAATCACAGCGTTCAAATAATCAGCAACCCAACGATCATCGACTAAAAATTACCGAAATTTTTTATTCCCTGCAAGGCGAATCAAATAGCAGTGGCTGGCCTACTGTATTCATTCGTTTAACGGGTTGTCCATTACGTTGTCAGTACTGCGATACAGCCTATGCCTTTACTGGTGGAGAGTGGATGATGCAGGCAGAGGTTTTAGCCGAAGTAGCGAAGTATAAAACCCACTATATTACCGTAACGGGTGGCGAGCCCTTGGCACAGAAAAACTGCATACCATTGTTAGCAAAATTAGCAGAAAAAAATTACCACGTATCTTTGGAAACCAGTGGGGCGTTTTCAGTCAAAGATGTTGATCAACGTATCATCAAAGTCATTGATATTAAAACACCCGATTCAGAAGAGTCGCACCGAAATGACTATGGCAACCTAGAATTAATTACTAAAAACGACCAAATAAAGTTTGTACTTTGTAGCCGTAATGATTTTGATTGGGCTGTTAATTTCATCACTGAACATAAACTTTCAGACAAATGTACAGTGCTCTTTTCGCCATCTAAAGATCAACTGGACGCAACTGAGCTGGCCGAGTGGATACTCGATGCGCAGCTGCCTGTTCGTTACCAAGTACAATTGCATAAAATATTATGGGGCGATAAACAGGGTGTTTAAACATACAAAAAAAGCCGTTGTATTGGTTTCAGGTGGCCTAGATTCAACTACTGTATGCGCAATGGCGCAGCAGCAAGGTTATGATATCTACGCTGTTAGCTTTGACTATGGACAACGCCATTTGTCTGAAATAGCTGCATCAAAACGTGTGGCTGAGCATTTTGGCGCCGCAGAGCACCGCATTATTAAGATAGACTTGGGCCAACTAGGTGGTTCAGCATTAACCGATACCAATATAGACGTACCCAATACACCTACTGAAGGTATACCTGTAACCTATGTGCCGGCTAGGAATACCGTTTTCTTGTCCTATGCTTTGGCTTATGCTGAAGTCGTCTCGGCGAATGACATCTTTATAGGTGTTAATGCTGTTGATTACTCGGGCTATCCAGATTGCCGGCCAGAATATATAGATGCATTCGAAAAAATGGCTAACTTAGCAATAAAAAGTGCAGTTGAAGGTAGCAAAGTCCATATTCACACACCTTTAATCGACCTAAGTAAGGCGGAAATTGTTACGACAGGCAAAAACTTGGGTGTTGACTACAGTATAACAGTATCGTGCTACTCGGCAGATGAGGCCGGCAAGGCTTGTGGGGCCTGTGATTCATGCCGT
>JAHDBX010000213.1 GCA_020630145.1 Gammaproteobacteria bacterium
AAAGATGTTGCTATGCACGTTGCTGCGAGTAAACCAGTTTGTGTATCTGATGCTGATGTTCCTGCTGATGTGATTGAGAAAGAACGAGAAATTTTAATTGCGCAGGCTCAAGATAGCGGTAAGCCAATGGAAATCATTGAAAAAATGGTTGAAGGCCGTTTACGTAAGTATTTAGCAGAAGTGACTTTGCATGGTCAGCCTTTTGTTAAAGACCCTGATACAACAGTAGCAAAACTATTGAAGAGCAAGAATGCTTCTGTATCGGGCTTTGTACGTTTGGAAGTTGGCGAAGGTATAGAGAAGAAAGAAGAAAATTTTGCTGATGAAGTGATGGCACAAGTTAACGCAAGTTAGAAATAAGGCATAACTATGAGTTCATATAAATATAAGCGTATATTACTTAAACTCAGCGGTGAAGCACTAATGGGTCAGTACCAATATGGTATTGACCCTTTTGTTATTTCACGTATAGCAAAAGAAGTAAAAGAGCTGATTGACGCAGGTATTGAAGTCGCCGTTGTTATCGGTGGTGGCAATATATTTCGTGGTGCAGGGTTAGCTGAGGCTGGTATGGATCGAGTAACTGGCGATCATATGGGCATGTTGGCCACAGTGATTAATTCACTAGCTTTACAAGACGCTTTAGAGCAGATGGATGTACAAACACGTGTTATGTCGGCTTTGAAAATTCATGAAGTATCAGAAGACTATATTCGTCGTAAAGCTGTTCGTCACTTAGAAAAAGGTCGAGCAGTTGTATTTGCAGCAGGAACTGGTAATCCATTTTTTACCACTGACTCAGCAGCAAGTTTACGCGCTATAGAAATTGGTGCTGACATTTTGTTAAAAGCAACGAAAGTAGATGGTGTCTATGATAGTGACCCAGCAAAGAACCCTAATGCAGTTCGTTACGACTCACTTACGTTTGATCGAGCAATAACCGATAAGTTAGGTGTAATGGATGCAACAGCGTTAGTTATGTGTCGTGATAATAATGTACCTTTAATTGTTTTTGACTTGAATAAAGAAGGTAACCTTAAGGGCGTTGTGCAAGGGCAAAGCGTAGGTACAAAAGTAGAGGTTGGTTAATAGATGATTAATGATATTAAAAAAGACGCTGAACAGCGCATGCAAAAAAGTGTTGAAGCACTTAAAGTGGAGTTAACGCGCTTACGTACTGGTCGTGCTCACCCAAGTTTGTTGGATCACGTTATGGTTTCATACTACGGCTCAGATACACCGTTAAGTCAGGTTGCTAATGTTGGCGTTGAAGATGCGCGTACATTAAGTGTGACGCCGTGGGAAAAAAATATTGTCCCTGATGTTGAAAAAGCTATTCATAACTCAAATTTAGGCTTAAACCCTGTTACAGCAGGTACGGTTATTCGTATTCCACTGCCACCGTTAACAGAAGATCGCCGTAAAGAACTGGCTAAGATGGTTAAAGGTGAAGGTGAAAATGCGAAAGTCGCTGTACGTAATATTCGTCGCGATGCTAACTCTGACGTTAAAGACTTAACGAAAGCAAAAGAAATTTCTGAAGATGATGAGCGTAGATCTCAAGATGAGATTCAAAAAATTACGGATAAGTTTATTGAGTCTGTTGATGCAGTGGTTGCTGCAAAAGAAGAAGACTTAATGTCTGTCTAATTGCTGCACGGATTGATAAGCGATGAGTAACACAGTTTCAAATAATATTCAGCATCTTGCCGTCATTATGGATGGTAATGGCCGCTGGGCACGTATGCGTGGTTTACCACGAGGTGCTGGTCATAGAGCAGGTGTGAAAACAGTTAGGCAATTAATAGGTGCTTGTGAAGATCATAAAATCGAGTACTTAACATTATTTGCCTTTAGTAGCGAAAATTGGCAGCGACCTAAAAAAGAAGTTAGTGTGTTAATGGACTTATTTGTGTCTACTCTGAGTAAGGAGTTATCAGAGCTGCATAAGAATGATATTTGCCTTAAATTTATAGGCGATTTAACGCGTTTTGATAAAAATTTAAAGCAAGCTATTGAGAAAGCAGAAGAACGAACACGTGATAACAAGGGTTTAAAACTTAATATTGCCGTTAATTACGGTGGCCGTTGGGATATAGTTAATGCGGCTAAACAGCGTGCGCAAAAAGTCTTAGATGGTGATTTAGCTATTGATAAGATTGATGAGTCAGACTTTTCACAATATCTGCACTTGTCATCAATGCCTGCACCTGAATTATTGATTCGGTCTGGCGGAGAGAAGAGAGTTAGTAATTTTTTAATTTGGCAAACTGCCTATAGCGAATTATATTTTACCGATTGTTTATGGCCAGCTTTTGATAAGAAGGAACTCGATAAAGCCGTTCAGTGGTTTAATAGTCGCCAAAGACGCTTTGGCCGTACCCCTGAACAGGTTGATGATGACAAAAATATCAAGCTCGCTTAAAAAGCGCGTTATAACCGCAGCTATTCTGGCTCCGGCGGTTTTGCTTAGCACCTATTATGCGCCTAGCAATATTTTTGCAATTTTATTGTTAGTTTTTCTTGCTTTGTGCGCATATGAATGGACAAATTTATCTAAGGTAGCAAATAAATACTTACAAGGCATATTCATTATTGCTTTGTCTGCGCTGTTTTATTATTTGTATACTCAATACCAGTTTGAGTCGCTTAAGTGGATTTTTTATTTTTCAGGCGTATGGTGGGTTTTTATACTTTTAATGTTGAAAGTCGCTCAACCTAAGGCTGTTAATCACAAAGCTGATATATTAAAAATTATTCAAGGTGTTCTAACTATATTGCCTGCTGCTTTGGCCATGTTCTTTTTGCATGATAAGTATGGTCCCTTGATGATTTTTTATATTTTTCTGATTGTTTGGGGGGCAGATATTGGTGCCTACTTTAGCGGTAAAAGATTTGGCAAACATAAATTGGCGCCGAGTCTGAGTCCCGGCAAAACAATAGAAGGTGTAGTGGGTGGTTTGCTTTTAGTGCTAATACTCTCACTGCTTGTAGCAAGCTTTCGCTATAGCACTATTATAGATATCAGTTTATTTGTTTTTATTTCAATTGTTGCTGCTTGCTTTTCTATTGTTGGTGATCTGTATGAGAGCTTGCTCAAACGTGAAGCGGGTCTAAAAGACAGTAGTAAGTTATTGCCAGGGCATGGTGGCGTGCTAGATCGTGTGGATAGCTTATTAGCTGCTGCTCCATTGTTTCTGTTGTTTTATATTTTTTCTTTCTAGATATGACTATGCAACTGGTCACCATTCTAGGTTCAACGGGCAGTATAGGCACAAGCACTTTAGATGTAATCGCGAGTAATAGTCATTACGCAGTACATGCTTTGGTTGCTAATAAAAATGTTGAATTACTTTACAGACAAGTAAAACAGTTTGCGCCAGCGTATGCTGTTATGGCTGATGAAGGTGCTGCAGTACAATTGCGTGAAAAGCTTAGTAACGAAAATGTGAAAACAGAAGTGCTTTCTGGTAATCATGAGATTGTTAATGTGGCTAAAGATAGCGCATCTACTATTGTAATGGCAGCCATCGTTGGCGCGGCAGGTTTATTACCCACTTTGGCGGCTATACAGGCTAGTAAAACCGTATTGTTGGCAAATAAAGAAGCCTTGGTTATGTCAGGTGCTTATTTTATGCAGCAAGCAAAATTAGCGGGTGCAAATTTGTTGCCTGTTGATAGTGAGCACAATGCAATTTTTCAATGTTTACCTAAGCCTGATGCTAATCAGAAGTATCAGGGGGTCGAGAAAATTATTTTAACCGCATCAGGTGGTCCATTTAGGGAAAAGAACGTCGAAGATTTGCATGCAGTTACACCTGCACAAGCTTGTGCACACCCTAATTGGGAAATGGGAAAAAAGATTTCAGTTGATTCTGCAACCATGATGAATAAAGGCCTCGAGCTAATAGAAGCTTATTGGTTGTTTGGTTTGCCGCATGAACAGATTGACGTAGTGATACACCCTGAAAGTATTATTCATTCGATGGTTTCTTATAGTGACGGTTCTGTTTTGGCGCAATTGGGCAACCCGGATATGCGTACACCTATAGCTCACGCTCTTGCTTGGCCTTTACGCATTCACAGTGGTGTTAAGCCTTTAGATTTGACAGAAGTAGCAAGCTTACACTTTGAAAAACCAGACCTAGAACGTTTTCCATGCCTGCGCATTGCCTATGAT
>JAHDBX010000214.1 GCA_020630145.1 Gammaproteobacteria bacterium
GGTATTGTTTCTAGCTGGTATTGTTGTATTAGGTATTTATGGTGGTATGACAGCGAATAAAAAAATTATTTATGTACAAGCATTGCCAGCAGCAATAGGTTTACTACTGTTATTAGCCAACAATATATAATCAGGCCAAATTTATTTATAAGCTTCGCCTATTGCTTCTTTACTGCGGTATGTGAGTTGCAAACCATTTAAAAAATTACGTAGAACCTGGTCTTTACATTCACGATAATGTTTATGGCCAGGTTTGCGAAATAAGGCACTGAGTTCATGTTTGCCAAAGTGAAAATCGGCCAAGGCTAATATGTCCAATACATCATCTGCTTTAAGTTCTAAGGCAATTTTTAGCTTTGTGAAAATCATATTATTCGTTAGCTTTTTTTCTGGTTCTATTTGTGGCCCGTCTTTTTTTCCACGTTTATCATTGATTAAACCATTTAGAAAGGTAGCCAACAGCGTATCATTACAACTTTTATATGCTGAATCATCTTCTTTTTTTAACCAATCACTGACCTCTTCTCGTGTTACGGTTTTATTTTCCATGCCAAACAGGGCAATCATTTTCGTATCACTATAATCAAATATATAGCGTATTCTTCGTAGCACTTCATTATTGGTCATTAATTTTATTACCTAGTTTGTCGCAACAAAAATTGCGTTTTCATAATCTTTTTTGCATTGCTCAGGGTTAAACACCTGGCCATTCATTGCAATGTACACACCCGCAGGCAAATATTGTACCGCCATTGTTGCCGCACCAATGTTAAATGTGGCATCACTACTCTTTAAGGCGGCGGGTATCATTGCACCTGTTAGTACTATTGTTTTATCGGTAAGGCCTAGCAAAGATTTTGCTGTTTCAATTAATGTATCAGTACCGTGGGTTATGACTATATTATTTGCATCGGCGCTTATAACAGCCTGCTTAATTTTCTTACGATCATCTTGTGTTTATGCTGTCTTTGCGGATAACTTCAATAACGTCTATCTCTAAAGTAACGTTACCTTCTTTAAGTATAGGTACAATTTGCGGTGCACCTATTTGTTTATCTATATCATTAACAAAATGATACTTATCAATCGTGCCACCACAGCTTAGTGCTATTATTTTTTTAGTCATACTTAACTCCAATATAATGGATGTAGAGACAGGTAAGAGAATTCATATAATTTAGTCATATATGGCGTGAAATGTACCAAAATTCGTTTCCGAAAACTGTGCAGGATCATTAAAACGCCGGTTACTATTCAATGCTGAAATAGCCAGCATTTCTTGTTCGCTTAATTCAAAATCAAATATTGCTAAGTTCTCATGCATGCGTTCAGGTTTGGTTGTTTTTGTAATAACGGATGTGCCTCGCTGAATACCCCAGCGCAATACAATTTGAGCAGGTGTTTTATTTAATCGCTGAGCCGCTGCTTTTATAACACTTTGTTCTAATACTGAATCTTGTTGTGTAGCCATATCAAGCTCTAAATAAGCCATAGCACCCAAAGGTGAGAATGCCGTAACGTCTATACCGTATGATTTTGCTGTTCGTATTACATTTTCTTGTGTTAGATAGGGATGAGACTCTATTTGTAACACAGCGGGCTTTATTTCTGCATAATTCATTAAGTCATGTAATAAACCGGTTGTATAGTTACAAATACCGATAGCATTTACTAACTTTTCGTTGACCAAACCTTCCATCGCTTGCCAGGTATCACTAAGTGTAACTCTGGATAATTTAATTTCAGGTTTATTAGCAGCGGGATCAAACACCCATCCAGCTGGATAGCGCTCTTTGGCATCAACATACGCTTGCGCAATAGGAAAGTGTATTAGGTACAAGTCAAGATAGTCTAACTGTAAATCTTGTAGGCTACGGGCTAGAGCTAGTTTTACATGCTCGGGTGCATGGTGAGTATTCCAAAGTTTGGATGTTACCCATAGTTCTTCACGTGAACAGAGGCCATCGGCAATTGCACGCGCAATACCTTCTCCTGTTTGCTTTTCATTACCATAATCGCTAGCACTATCGATATGTCGATAGCCTGCTTTAATCGCTTCATAAACAACATCAGCACAGACGTCATTAGGTACTTTCCAAAAGCCAAAACCCATTTGAGGAATAATTTTATTGTGCGACATAACCACCATCAACCGTTAATGTGTGGCCAGTGATAAAAGAAGCATCGTCTGAGCATAGCCACAGTACGCTCGATGCAATTTCTTCAGGTGTACCTAAACGCCCTAAGGGGTGCGCCGCCTTCACTCTTGCAACTTTACCTTTAAAAACATCTTCAATCGCTTTTGTATCTGTCATGCCAGGACAAATAGCATTCACTCGAATATTTGCCTTTGCATACTCTACAGCAGCTGCTTTGGTTAAACCAACTACACCATGCTTACTTGCTATATAGGCCGAACCTAAGTGACTACCTACCAAGCCCGCCGTTGATGACATATTGACTATTGAACCACTACCCTGCGATAACATGTGCTTTATTTGGTATTTCATACAAAGCCATACACCCTTTAAATTGACATCAATTACATCATCCCAAACGGATTCTTCGAATTGATCAATGGCTTCATATGCTGCACCAATAATACCGGCATTATTAAAAGCGTAATCTAACTGCCCATATTCTTTAACACTTGACTCAATAAGCTGTTGCACTTGTTCACTTTGCCTTACATCAGCGTTTATATAAATGGCTTTTCCGTTAATGGCTTGTATGGCTTGTAAAACAACATCTGCATCATTTACATCAGCTAAAACTACATTTGCCCCAGCTTCAGCAAAAGCGAGGGCTGTTGCTGCACCTATACCTGAACTAGCACCCGTAATTAACGCGGTTTTATTTTTATAATATTGCGCATTGATATATTGCATTTATTATAAACGCGCTTTCATTTTTTCTATCATTGACTTCACTTGTGAAGGTGCCGTTCCACCAATATGATCTCGTGCCTGTAATGAACCTTCTAAAGTCAATACAGTAAATACATCTTCTTCTATTGTGGTGTTGTAACTTTGTAATTGTTCTAAACTCATTTCGCTTAAATCAATGTTTTTACCTTCGCAGTAAGCAACAGCGCTACCTACTATTTCATGCGCATCTCTAAATGGTATGCCTTTTTTCACTAAGTAATCAGCTAGGTCTGTTGCCGTTGCAAAACCTTTTGCCGCTGCCGCACGCATACTGTCTTTATTAACTTGAATGTTAGGTACCATGTCTGCAAAAGCTCGTAGGCAATCGTGCAAAGTATCGATAGAGTCGAATAATGGCTCTTTGTCTTCTTGGTTGTCTTTGTTATAAGCCAAAGGCTGCGACTTCATTAAAGTCAATAGGTTAATTAAATTACCATTGGTACGGCCTGATTTGCCACGAACAAGCTCCGGTACATCCGGGTTTTTCTTTTGCGGCATAATGGATGAGCCCGTACAAAAACGGTCTGGCAATTGAATAAAATTAAATTGTTGTGATGACCATAAAACCAGCTCTTCTGACTGACGTGACAAGTGCATCAAACAGGTTGAGGCTAAAGCACAAAACTCTATGGCAAAGTCTCTATCACTTACTGCATCAAGAGAGTTATGACTAACACTATCAAAGCCTAATTGTTCAGCTACAAATTCACGATCAATAGGATACGTTGTACCGGCTAATGCAGCCGAACCAAGCGGTAGTACATTAAGGCGCTTGCGACAGTCTTGTAACCTGTCTGCATCACGGCTAAGCATTTCAAACCAGGCCATAATATGGTGCGCAAAGCTTACTGGTTGTGCAACCTGCAAGTGAGTAAAACCAGGCATAATTGTTTCACAGTGTTGCTCAGCTAGTTGCAAGTAACCCTGCTGCAAACGCGTAATTTGTGCAGCTATAACATCAATAGCATCGCGCAAATACAAACGTACATCAGTAGCAACTTGGTCATTACGTGAGCGACCCGTGTGTAATTTTTTACCTACGTCGCCTATTTTACTTGTTAAAGCGGCTTCAATATTCATATGCACATCTTCAAGCTGCACAGACCATGTAAAGGCGCCAGCTTCAATTTCTTGCTGTATGCTGTTTAAACCCTGACAAATTTGCGCGGCCTCGTCTTGCGTTAAGACGCCGACTTTAGCCAACATAGTTGCATGTGCAATTGAGCCTGCAATATCTTGCT
>JAHDBX010000215.1 GCA_020630145.1 Gammaproteobacteria bacterium
TTGAAAAACAATTTCAGGCAAAGCAAAATGTTAAGCCAATCAAATTATACGGCACCGCATTTTACAGATAGCTTTATTCAATTAATTAATTTTCTGGAAAGTTATGGGGCACTTGATCGTGAGATGGCATGTATACCATCGCAAGAAAAAATAGATAATCGTATTGCTAAACAGAAAAATTTTACGCGCCCTGAGCTAGCAACCTTGTTGGCGTATAGTAAAACACGCTTGTTTAACAAGTTACTAGCCTCTGATTTGATTGAAGATGATTTTTTTCAAGAACTTTTGCTTAATTATTTCCCAAAGGTTCTATCGGATAAGTATCCTGAATATATTAAAAATCATCCGTTGCGTAAGCAAATTTTAGCAAGTTACCTTACAAATGATATTGCTAATCGTATGGGGGCTACTTTTTGTAATTATACCTTAGAGAATGATGTTGGTAATGTTGCGCGCTTAGTAAAGGCTCATATGGCGGCAGTTGAAATATTAGGCGTTAATGACTTGTACGACTCAATAGATGAATTGACGTATGTTGTAGAAAGTAAAATTTTACTGGATTTGCAGTTGACTATGCACTATCCCTTAGATAGAGCAATGACATGGTTAATGAAAAATAAAGCAGGGGATAATGTTCAATATTTAGTAAATATTTATAGGCCAGTTTTTCTTAGATTAAAAGTAAAGTTGGTGGACTGTTTATCGGAACAAGACTTGATAGATTACAAGGCTTTGGTTGGTTCATATGTTAGTGAGGGTGTGAAAAAGGAGTTGGCAGAAAATATTTTTTCTTTGAAGTATTGTTGTTATGTGTTTCCAATTGTGCAGGTTGCTCAAGAATATGCTTTAGATTTAGATGAGGCTATTGAAAAATTCTTTCAGATTGGAAAGGAGTTAAATATATTTTGGTTGTATCAATTGATAGAAAACATATCTATAGATGATGTTTGGAAGAGGAAGACAAAAGATTTGCTTTTAAAAACAATTGAAAGTCATCATGTGAAAGCAACAAAAGTATATTTTTCCGCTAAAAATAGGTCAATAAGTTTGAATCAATTGTTTCCGAAATTGAAAAATTATTCAGACCTTATTGGTTTGGCAAAAAATAAACCGGCTTATCACCTGTCTATGGTGAATGTTTTAGCGTCAAAGCTGGGAAGCCTAGTGGCTTAAGTTAAGAATTTCTAACTAATAAATTATCAATATAGGTGTTTATGTGAGTGTATGGAACTCAAGTTTCGAGTTAATGCTGATGGGGATGGGAACGGTATTTTTTTTTCTGGTTTTATTAATCGGTATTACTAAATGTATGTCTTTCATTGTGAATGGCTTATTTGAATTTGGAAGTGATGCCAAAGTTGGTGGTGTGACTGTTTCAAATGATGTTGAGCAAGAGGTTGCAGCTGTAGCCGCTATAGCTTATGCGCATAGCAAGCTTAAGAATTAAGTTTAATATATAAAGGTTTGGATATGTCTAAAGAAATAATAGATAAAGGGCAAATTTTTACTGTTTCAATTAATGGTGAAGATTATATTGCTGATGTTAAAAGTGATGGTAATGTTCAGGTAAACGTGAATGGGAAAGTTTATATAGCAACAGTGTCAGCTGGAGGTGAAGTCTCTAATATAGTTGAGAACATGGCAGAAAAAATACAAGGTGAAACTATAAGTGCTCCTTTAGCTGGAGATATTTGCAAGGTGTGTGTTGTTTCTGGGGAGTCAGTTTCGGCAGGAAAAGTATTATTAATACTAGAAGCGATGAAAATGGAGACTGAAATAAAAGCACCTCGTGATTTATTGGTTGGTGATATTAATGTAAAAGAGGGTGAGTCAGTTTCAGCTGGTGACGCCTTGTTAACAATTTAAGAGTTGATGAAATGGAAAAACTATTATCATTAATTGCAAACTCTGGTATTGCTAATATGAGTATTGGTCAGGCAGCCATGATGGTTGTCGGTTTGCTATTGTTATATTTGGCTATTGCTAAAAAGTTTGAGCCTTTATTGTTAGTAACAATAGGTATGGGTACAATATTAGTCAATATACCTGGGGCAGGTATGGGTGATGCTCCTGTTTATGATGCACAAGGTCATATGCAATCAGCAGGTGGTTTGCTGTATTACGTATTCCATATAGGTATTGAAACGGGTATTTTTCCATTACTTATCTTTATGGGGGTTGGCGCAATGACGGACTTTGGTCCATTGTTAGCCAACCCAAAAACTTTATTGCTGGGAGCTGCCGCACAGTTTGGTATATTTGCCACTGTATTAGGAGCAGTAGCTTTGTCTACAACAGGGGTAGTTAATTTTACATTATTGCAGGCAGCCGCAATTGGTATTATTGGCGGTGCGGATGGTCCAACATCTATTTTTGTAGCAAGTAAGCTGGCACCCGAGTTGTTAGGTGCTATTGCTGTTTCTGCTTATTCCTATATGGCATTGGTGCCGATGATTCAACCGCCGATTATGAAAGCGCTAACAACTAGTGCTGAGCGTAAAATTGAGATGACACAATTACGCACCGTTTCGAGCGTAGAAAAGATTGTCTTTCCCTTAACTGTGTTGATTTTGGTCGCGTTATTTTTACCTAGTGCAGCACCATTATTAGGCATGTTTTGTTTTGGTAATTTAATGCGTGAGTGTGGTGTTGTTGATCGTTTGAGCGATACGGCTCAAAATGGTTTGATTAATATTGTGACTATCTTTCTTGGCTTAGGTGTTGGGTCAAAACTTTATTCGGAAAGTTTTCTGAATGTTGAAACATTAGGGATTTTACTTTTAGGTTTAGTTGCTTTTTGTATTGGCACGGCGACGGGAGTGTTGATGGCGAAGTTTATGAACCTGTTTCTTAACGTTAAAATTAATCCTTTGATTGGGTCTGCTGGGGTATCAGCGGTACCGATGGCTGCACGTGTGTCTAATAAAGTTGGCCTCGAAGCGAATAATCAGAATTTTCTCTTAATGCATGCAATGGGGCCGAATGTTGCTGGTGTGATAGGTTCTGCAATTGCTGCGGGCGTGATGATTAGTTACTTTTCTTGATATAAATTACAATAACGTTTATTTGCCCAATATTTATAAATATATTGGGTGAATATATTGATTATAGGCCATTTTAATATTTGCATGATATAGCCATAGGGCGTGTGTTGCCAGCTGCATACTGTGGCATCAATGCCGGTTAACCAGGTTTTATCACTTTTTCGTAAGTGTAAAACTTTTAAGAGCGTTACCTTGTCGGGTAAGTGTGTTTCTTCTAGGGTGTGAATATCAATAAAGTGTAGTGCTTTGGCATGCTTTTTTAAGAAACGTATTTCTCGACTACAAAGCGCACATTTTCCATCATAATATAAAGTATCCATTATCCCTCTAACGCTTTGTCAATGTCAGCCTCGCTGATGTCCTCTTTTGCAATAACGGCAAGTGGCGTTTCAACTTGTACAGTTTCATCGAGGTTAACTAATATGCGTCTTAATATGCCGCTATGATTGCAACAAACGCCATTGCTGATTTTTTCAGTAGTGACTTCAACAAGCTCATCACCTGCATCTACTTTGTCACCTATGCCTACATACCATTCTGTTACCTTTGCTGCTGTCATACTCAAGCCTAGTTTAGGCATGCGCAGTATTTCTATTTCCTTATTCATAGTTTATGAGTTCTCGAACGGCATGAGAAATATCTTCTGTGTTAGGTATATAAGCATCTTCTAAGTTTGGTGCATAAGGCACAGGTGTATGCGGCGCTGTTATGCGCTTAATCGGTGCGTGTAGATGTTTGAAGCCTTCATCTGCAACTATAGCGGCTATATCGCAAGCTAAATTGCAGCGAGGAGGGCCTTCTTCAACAATGACAAGTTTATGCGTTTTGGAAACGCTGCGCAAAATACTCTCTTTGTCTAGTGGTGAGCTGCAACGTGGGTCAATGACTTCGCAAGAAATATTGGCCTCTTTCTTTAACTGTTTGGCGGCATCAATCGCGACACCGACCATTTTAGAAAAAGCGACAATCGTTATATCATTACCTTCGCTAATTATTTTTGCTTCACCTAAAGGAATAGCATAGTTTTCATTGGGTACTTCGCATTGCGATTCATATAATGTTTTATCTTCTAAAAAGA
>JAHDBX010000216.1 GCA_020630145.1 Gammaproteobacteria bacterium
GCACGAATATGATTTCCTGCACTAAAAGCCTGAACATCCATAGCATTTAATTGGCTCTTATAATGGCTTGTGCCAAGGTTTGGTTTTTTTTCTGCCTCTACTGCAATCACGTTTCATCCTTTAAATATATAAAACTCATTAAATCTATTCACGACTTTGTCGATAGCCTTTGTATATACACAATTCTGTATTAAAACGACATTAATTGATGAGCAATAAACATTCCAAGTAAAGGACATTAAAAGAATGATTATAAAGAATGGGCAAGAAATGGACTCCATTAGAAGAAAAAAAATATTAGCTCTGGTTCTAGCCGGTGGTGCTGGGACACGATTACAAAACTTAACACGCTGGCGCGCTAAGCCTGCCGTACCATTTGGCGGAAAATTCCGTATTATTGACTTTGCCTTATCTAACTGTGTTAATTCTGGCATTCGCAACATTGGTGTCTTAACACAGTACAAAGCACACTCTTTAATTAAGCACCTTCAGAAGGCATGGGGTGGCTTTAAAGGTGAGCTAGGTGAGTTTGTAGAGATTTTACCCGCGCAACAACGTGTTGAAAACTCTTGGTATAAAGGTACTGCTGATGCTATTTATCAGAACCTTGATATTATCAAGCATCATAACCCCGACTATGTATTAATACTGGCCGGCGATCATATATATAAAACAGATTATATGGATATGCTTGAGAGTCACATAAAAAGTGGTGCTGAAATGTCTGCAGCATGCATTCCGGTTAACATAAGTGAAGCAAGTAATTTCGGTATTATGCAAGTCGATGAACATAACGCGATTACGCAGTTTATTGAGAAACCTCAAAACTTACACTCGTCTAACAAAGGCAATGACTCTGTACTAGCATCAATGGGATTTTATTTATTTAACACTGAATTTCTTTGTGCTCAACTCATTGAAGATGCAAAGTCAAACTTATCTTCACATGACTTTGGCAAAGATTTAATACCTAAAATTATAAATAAAAATAAGGTTAATGCATATCAATTTGAAAATAATAGTTGGTCATACTGGCGTGATGTTGGCACTATAGATGCATTTTGGAAAGCTAACCTGGAATTAATTGATGTTGTGCCTGAGTTGGACTTATATGATGAGAGCTGGCCTATATGGACTTATCAAGCACAGGTGCCACCTGCAAAGTTCGTTTTTAATGACAACAAACGTCGAGGGGTCGCTGTTGACTCTATGGTGTCGGGTGGCTGCATTATATCGGGCGCAGAAATTCAACACTCCTTACTATTTAACAATGTAAAAGTTGATTCATATACATCCATCCAGGATTCTGTGATTTTGCCAGACGTGACTATTGGTAATCACTGTCAAATTAAAAATGCTGTTATTGATAAACGCTGTAAAATACCCGACAACACTATTATCGGTCATGACGCTAAGCTAGATAACGCTAACTACCATGTTAGTCCCAATGGAGTTGTATTAGTCACTCCAGATATGATTAATCAAGAGCATTACCGTGCAGCCTAATACAAAACTCGATGTCGTATTATGCTGGCATATGCACCAGCCTGAGTATCGAGATTTACAAACGCAAACCTATCAGCAGCCATGGACTTATTTACATGCCATTAAAGACTATGCTGATATGGCAGCTTTATTAGAAAATAACAAAAATGCAAAAGCGGTAGTGAATTTTACGCCTATATTACTTGAACAAATTAATAACTATATAGAACAAATCAGAAACTATATTTATCAACAAGAGAAAATAAGCGACCTTCTATTAGCTAGCCTTGTAGCAGAAAAATTACCTGACGATATGCAAACGCGTACACTTTTACTTAAAGCCTGTATACAAGTAAATGAAAAACATACTTTAAAACGCTTTAAGCCTTTAAGGAAACTCGTTCGTGCGGCAAAAGAGATATTAAAACACCCCGATGATATTCATTATGTTTCAGACCAGTATATAAAAGATTTAGTAACTTGGTATCACATTGCATGGATGGGAGAAAGCCTTCAACAATCTAGTGATACAGTCAAACACCTTATTATTAAACATAAACTGTTTAATAAAGAAGATCGTTTAGCTTTACTGCATACTATTTACCAAACTTTAGAATCCTTATTACCACGTTACAAAAAGCTATATGAAAACAAACAAGTTGAATTAGCCACAACGCCTTACGCGCACCCTATTACCCCACTCTTACATGATATTGAGCAAGCCCAAGATGCTATTCCCGATATTGTATTGCCTAATGAAACGTTCTATCCCGAAGGTAAAGAACGTGCAAAATGGCATATTGAGCAGGCTATTACTGTATTTGAAAATTGTTTCTCTCATAAACCCAATGGTTTCTGGCCATCTGAAGGCGGCTTAGACCAAGAAAGCTTACAAGTATTTAGTGAACATGGGCTACAGTGGACTGCTAGCGGCGAAAAGTTATTGCGCAACAGTCTCGATAAAGAAAACAGGATAGACGAACAGCCCGGTAACCCTGCACACTATTTATACCAAGACAAAAGCAGTAATATGCATGTATTGTTTCGTGACGATGGTATATCCGATGCTATCGGTTTTCAATATTCTCATTTGTCGAGCCAAGATGCTGTAGATGACTTATTAACCAATCTTGAAAATATTGCTAACTCTAGCAATACAGGTAAAAATAATATTGTCAGTATTATTATGGACGGTGAAAATGCATGGGAATACTACCCAGAAAATGGCTTCCCTTTCTTAACTTTATTATATAAAGAATTGAGTGATCACCCACAACTTAATCTAACTACATTCAATGAGTCTATTCAAGGAAAACTTAGCCTAAATTTACCCAATATTGTTTCAGGCAGCTGGGTACATGGCACATTTTCTACATGGATAGGTGAAAATGAAAAAAACTATGCTTGGGATTTATTAATCAATGCTAAAAAAACCTATGATGACAATATCAATAATGACGAATTGTCTGCTGAAGATAGAAAAAAAGCCACACTCCAATTAGCTATTTGCGAAGGTTCTGATTGGTTCTGGTGGTTTGGTGATTATAATCCAGGTAATGCCGTAAACAGCTTTGATAGCTTATTCCGCATGCACTTGAAGAACCTATATTTAAATTTAAAGCAAACGCCCCCTGCTGCTCTTAGCAAACCGTTTAATCAGAGTACAGGAAAACCTGCAAATGGCGGCGTTATGCGCCAAAGCGCCGCATAAAATATGTTAATACACATAATCCATGCATACATCAATACACAAAACCTTATCTAAGCGTTGTGCCGGTGTTTTACTACATTTAACATCTTTACCATGTGATGAGCAT
Source organism: Gammaproteobacteria bacterium (assembly GCA_020630145.1). Taxonomy (GTDB): domain Bacteria; phylum Pseudomonadota; class Gammaproteobacteria; order HTCC5015; family HTCC5015; genus JAHDBX01. The sequence continues at coordinate 3,303 of JAHDBX010000216.1, forward strand.
CAAGGCTACTTAGGCGAAGAAGCATATAAATTTATAGATGCATTAGATGCTATGGGTATGCGCATATGGCAAACATTGCCTGTTGGCCCGGTTAATAGTAGTTTAAGCCCTTATCAAAGTTATTCTGCTTATGCTGGTAATACTCACTATATAGACCTTAAAAAACTTTTGCAGCAAGGCTGGTTAAAAGAAGAAGAGATACATACTAATGATAAAGACGATTTATTACGCATTAGTTATAAACGCTTTAAACAACAAGACAATAATTCTATTCGTGAGCAAATCAATCAATTCGTTAATAGCAACCTTTATTGGCTGCATGATTACGCCCTCTACAATATTATCCGACAAAAATACCATACCCCATGGTGGCAATGGCCGGAAGGCCTATGCAAACGCCATGACGCAGCTTTAAACAGTATTCGTGCTGAAAAAGACCTATTAGAAGAACAGTATTTTCAGCAATATCTATTTTTTCATCAATGGTATGAATTAAGGCAGTACGCACAGAAAAAAAATATCTTGATTTTTGGTGACATGCCAATCTATGCCTCTCATGACAGTGCGGATGTCTGGGCAAATCAACAATATTTTATGTTGGATAAAAATTCACAAAAGGAGTTTGTTGCTGGCGTACCCCCTGATTACTTCTCAGAGACAGGCCAACGCTGGGATAACCCTATTTATAACTGGAAAAAACTAGAGGAAGATGGCTTCAATTGGTGGTTCGGTCGTATTAAATCTCAGTTACACTTATTTGATTTAATTAGAATTGACCATTTTCGAGGCTTCTTAGATTT
>JAHDBX010000217.1 GCA_020630145.1 Gammaproteobacteria bacterium
ACAATATGGAGCGTTGCCATTTGGACATAATGCGGAAAAGATATCAAATAGGGTAACAAATTTTCTTGCTAATAAAGAACCTAGTGTTGTTCAGCCACTCGTCTCGCAAGAGGCAGAAAGGCTCGCGCAACGGTTAATTGATTTCTCGCCAATAGAAAAAGGGTATTGTACTTTTACGAATAGTGGTGCCGAATCTGTAGAGGTGGCAATAAAACTTGCACGCTCATATACAGGTAGACAAAAAATACTGTCAACGAAAACCGGCTTTCATGGGAAAACATTAGGCGCTGCTTCAGCTACAGGAAATTACAAATACAGCTCACCTTTCCTTATTGATACACAAGCTTTTCAGCATGTTGACGTTGAAGATATAGAGGGTTTGGAAAATAAACTTAAACAAGGAGACATAGCCGCTTTGCTATTGGAAATAGTGCAGGGTGAAGGTGGCATGAGACTATTAAGTGCTGAGTATTTAAATAAGGCTTCAGATCTTTGTCAACAGTACGGAACATTATTGGTTATAGATGAAGTGCAAACTGGCTTAGGGCGTTTGGGAGAGATATTTTCTTTAAATACTTATACAGAAGTGAAAGCCGATATTATTTGCTTGGCTAAAGCCTTAGGTGGAGGCTTAGTTTCTTTAGGTGCGGTTGTTTGCCGTCATAAAATATGGACTGAAAATTTTGGTTTGTACCATAGTTCAACATTTGCCAATAATAACTTTTCATGTGCTGTTGGTAATGCGGTTTTAGATTGCTTAACTGAAAATAACTCGCAGTTGTTAGATCATGTTAAGTCGCTTAGTAGCTACCTTAAAGAGCAGCTTGAGCAAGTTCTCGAGGATTTTCCGCTAGCTTATGCATCAGTTGAAGGTGATGGTTTGATGTTGGGCATCAAATTAGCTAATTGGCCCCAAGAACACAGCTATTTCTTGGCTCATGCTGATTTTCATGGTTTAGCAGTACCGATGGTTTGTGGTTACTTACTAAATAAACACAAGATTTTAACAGCACCGGTATTTAACCATCATGCGGTTATTCGTATAGAACCTAATTTAACAGTCTCAAAAGAGCACGTTGATAAATTAGTTGATGCTTTGGTTGATATTGGGCAGCTTATTAGTAAGCGTAGCTTTGGCAACTTGTTATCGTATATGGTTGACTTGCCATGTGAGCAGGTTTCATACGGTGAAGACCTCATAAAACCCGACCCTATTTTGCCTTTACCGCCTAAAGATGGAAAATGTCTGGGTAGTTTTGCGTTTTTGATTCATCCGACTATGAATGATGACCTGTTAAGGATTATGCCAGATGGCATTAATCAACTATCTAGTGAACACTTAGAGCTATGGCAGCAGTGGATGAAGTCTTGGTTTAGTAAGCGTTTTGAGCCAGCTCCAGTTTTGTATGCTCCCGCTGTTATTAACAGTGATGGCGACTATGTAGAAGGGTGGTTGATATCATGCCCGTTAACTCCAGAGAAAATGATGCGATTGCGTAAAACAGATCGTGAATTATTAATGGAGCGTTATTTTGCGATTGCCGAACAGTTAGGAGTTGATCGTGTTGGCTTAGGTGCATTTACATCCATTATTACACGTGGCGGAACAGACCTGCCAGAACGTGAAGTTCCTGTAACTACGGGTAACAGTTTGACAGGCATGATTAGCGCGAAAGGTGCTGTTGCAGCGGCTACATCACGGTGGGGGAGTTGCGCGAATAAAACACTTGCTGTTATAGGTGCGGGTGGTGCTGTGGGCAGGATAGCTGCAATTGAAGCTTCGCGTAATTTTGAAAAAGTAATTTTATTTGGCAACCCTAAAAACCCTAAGGCATTAATAGGTTTAGACGAGGTTCGCGGTGAAATTCTTTGGCGAGCGATTAAGGACATAAAAGAAGGCATGCCAAATGCAGTAGGGGCAAATTTAATAAAGTTTGGTGTTGACTGTGTGAACTGTAAACCAGAGTTGGCTTTAATCATGAAGCAGGCTTGTGCAGATAACTACTTGGCATTAGTTGATTATATTGATAATGAAACACATGCATTGAATGAAATTATTGCTATGTCAGTGTGTTTAGAAACGAATATACCAGAATGTGATGTTTTAATTTCAGCAACATCTAATGGTAAAGGTTTTATCGATAGTACATTGCTAGCTGATAATGCAGTGGTGTGTGATGCGGCACGTCCGCCTGATTTTTCTAAAGGCTTACGCAATGAACGTCCTGATGTGCATGCATTTGAAGGCGGTATTGTGAAACTACCTGAGCCGATTGCTTTTGGGAAATCTAATATATTAGGTTTTTCACCAGAGGTGAATTTAGCCTGCTTGTCAGAAACGATTATTCTTACTATGGGGCAATTAAGTGGTGATTTTAGTTTAGGTAAAGAGCTAGATATTAATGATGCAAGAAAAATATATGATTTATCAATAAAGTTTGGCTTTAACTTACCAGAAGACTGCTATTCAGTTCCTTTGATATTAAAAACTATTCGAACTGAACAAATTGTTTTTAAGGAGGTACTGTAATGCCATCATTAAGACGCCCTACAAGCTTGCTCGATGTAGCAAAAATATACTTTGCAGATATATCGGTATTAATTTATATGGCGGCAGCTATAGCAGCTTTAACTTATGCTTATCTTAATTATACTTTTTCTCACGGCGTATTGTTAAGTATCGCTTTCGTAGCGGCAGGCTGGTTACTATACTTAATTCAAGAATACATCGCGCATGTGTGGATATTTCATATGCCGGCGCCTAAAAATCAATTTTTATATCGTTTATTGTATCGACTACATATGGGGCATCACGATACACCCAAACGTATCGATATACTAATTACGCCATTCTGGTTTACTCTGCCTGTTTTGTTGTTGAATGTGTTTGCCTTTAATTTTTTAGTTAATGACCCAGTAGCAGTAATTTTACTAACCTTTGGTTTAATTATTGGTTATTTAGAATTTGAATGGTTTCACCTTTTGGTGCATACGCCATATCAAGTAAAAAATAAATGGCTGAAATTTATTAAGCACCGCCATATGGCGCATCATTATACAACTGAGAAAAAGTGGTTTACCGTTACCCCTATTGGTTCAATATTAGATGATGTATTTAATACGGGGGGCAATGTTGAAGATGCTGAGCCAAGTAATAATCCTCAAAATGGTGATCTGACAAGTGATGACCCCCGTGTAGTTAGTGCGCGTGATCATTACAGTAAAAATACAAATGGAACCGTATATGTTTCACAAATTTGGATAGATGGAATTTAATATTATGCTCAATGAAAATATGAATTTGTTAAATAATTTATTAGCTTTTGCAGCTAGTGCTAATGCTAATGAACAGGCGAGAAGAATAACGCAAGCTTGGAATACGACTTTATGTTTGCAGTGCACTGATACTGAGCAGCAGTACCAAATTACAGTGTCGGATGGCTTAATTGAAGACGTTGCTCACCAGGGAACATGTACAGATGAAGATTATAGTGATGACTCTTCTGCAATGTTGTTACGCAGCGAAGAGGCATGTTTTTCAGAAATATTTACAGGTAAGCGGAACCCTTCTTTAGCCAGTTTAGAAGGTGACTTAGAAGTCTATGGTAATGAAAAGCATGGTGTGAAATTGGACGCTATCACATTGATTTTATGGGGATTTTAATGTAATGAGTCATACTCAAACATTTTTCTCTGTTCTGCCGAAAACAATAAATTACGTTGCAACAGCAGCGGGTATAGCAATAGCTATTAGTTGTAATTACGTACTATTGGTTATGTTAGGTATGGATGAAATTGGTGAATTAGGCTCAGAGATTCGTCATGCAGCTATACTGGAAATATTGGTTTCTGCTGTGGTTATTTGCATGATCATTGGGCCTATTCTTGAGTTAGCATCTCTGTACCCCGGTTCACCAGGCATAAGAACATCTATTCGAAATACCTTGGGTTCAGATATTTCAATTATGGCAACCCTAAGTTATTTATTTATATTGTCTTTGATTGCAGGTATAGAAAGTTATTTGTTGTTACAAATTTTAGCAACATTTATACCTTATTCACTCGCATTAATATTAGTGCTTTCTC
>JAHDBX010000218.1 GCA_020630145.1 Gammaproteobacteria bacterium
ACGGCTTGTTGCAAACCGTCTACGCCTTTGCTTAAAGGGCAAGGCATGGGGCGTAACTGCCATTGCTACTGCCACCACCTGAAAAATGCTTAAGTGGTTCGAGTAAACTTCTGCCGCCACTTAATGCACCCATTAAAGCAATCACGCCGTAGGCAAATAATAAAATGCTCACGAGCTGTTTAAGTTTGGCAAGGCCGGTATGTCTTTCATTGCTAAATTCTAGTGCGCCCATAAAAATGGCTGTGCCAATGGAAAGCAATGCAACGAGTAGTACAGTGACTTGTGCGCTAACAACACGATCCAATAGCCATATCGCTACACCTAACAGCATGACGCCAAAGAAGCCTTTTACAGCATCCATCCAGCCGCCGGCTTTGGGTAGCCACTTGCCAGCTGTGGTACCAATAGCTAATAGAGGTGCGCCCATGCCTAGGCTTAAGCTAAATAAAGCCATACCGCCGAGTACCGCATCGCCAGTTTGGGCAATGTAAAGGAGTGCACCAATAAGTGGTGCGGTTACGCAAGGGCCAACTATTAAAGCAGACAGCAAACCCATAATGGCTGCACCGATATAAGTGCCGCCTTTTTGGTTGTTGCTTAATTGATTAAGTTTATTTTGAATAAAGCCGGGCATTTGCAATTCGTATACGCCAAACATGGAGAGTGATAGCAACACAAAAATAATGGCAAAGGTGTATAAAACCCACGGTGTTTGGAATATGGCTTGTACATTCTCACCCGATAGACCAACAATAACGCCAGCAATGGTATAGGTCAGTGCCATTGCAAGTACGTAGATAAGCGATAAGGTAAAGGCTTTACGGGTTGTCAGCGTTTCTTTTTGGCCGACAATAATGCCGGCTAAAATAGGTACCATTGGGAATACGCAGGGTGTAAAGGCCAGTAATAAGCCGAATAAGAAGAACAGTGCTAAGGTCAGTAGTGTTTTGCCAGAGGCGAGTTGGTTAGCTAATGCTTGTTGCTCTGAAACCGGTGCTGAGCCTGATGTTGCACTTGGTGCTAAACTCGGTGCGGCGTTTGCACTTGCCTCAGCGGCTTCAAGTTCGTCGGGGTCGATAAGCTCGGGTAATTCTGGTAGGTCTGATAGCACAGGTAATGCATCGACTGTTGCATTGTTAACGTCGGCAGCAAAGATAAGCTGTGATTGTGTGTAGGGCGGGTAACAAACGCCTAAGTCGGCACAGCCCTGTGATTTTACATTAACAGTAAAGTCTTCTACGCCATCGGGTATATAGGTAATGGGTACGCTGACTTTAACGCTTTGACGGTAGGTTTCTACTTCACCAAAAAAGTCATCTAACTTCTTTTTGCCAATAGGAATATTGGGTTCGCCTAGTTGTACACCATTGTTTGCTTCAAATGCAAAAGCATGTTTGTATAGAAAGTATTCTTCGGCAATCGTGAAGTTGGCGTGTACCTCGCCATTTTCGTTGCTGATAACCGCGGGAAAAGCTTCGTACTGTTTGAGTAGTTCAGGCCCCTCTAATTGTAATTGGGCTGATGCCGAGGTGCTAATGCCGAGTAGTAAAAAGCATGTGGCGAGTGCCGCAAGTATTGTCCGGTTTTTTATTATGATGTTATTACGCAGCATAGAGAATCCAATATCTTTAGTATAAGGAGTATTTGTGCTTGTATAGAGTAACTGAAACAGTATTTAGTTCAGCGAAATAACGCACGTTTTAGGGTTTTGTCGTGATTTTTGGCCCAGTTTTACTACCTAATATCAGTACATCGGCAGGGCGTTGTGCAAATAAGCCAACTGTAACCACTCCGGCAATATCATTAATGGCGCGTTCTATTTTAATCGGTTCCATAATTTCCATATTGTGCACGTCTAAAATCAAGTTGCCATTGTCGGTTGTGCAACCTTCGCGCCACTCTGGCGTGCCACCAAGTTTCACTAATTGTCTGGCTACATAGCTGCGAGCCATAGGAATGACTTCTACAGGTAAGGGAAATTTGCCTAGTATGCCGACTAACTTAGATTCGTCAGCTATGCAGACAAACTTTTGTGCAGCGGCGGCTACAATTTTTTCGCGGGTAAGGGCTGCACCGCCGCCTTTGATTAGCTGTAAGTAAGCATTGGATTCATCGGCACCATCGACGTACAAAGGAATATCACCAACGCTGTTTAGCTCGAATACAGGTATGCCTAAGTCTTTCATGCGTTGAGTGCTAGCTTCTGAGCTTGAAACAGCGCCTTCTATACGGCCCTTCATGCTGGCTAATGAATCAATAAAGAAGTTAACGGTTGAGCCTGTGCCAACCCCTACAATGGTGTCTTCTTGTACGTACTGCAATGCGGCTTCGGCAGCTTGTTTTTTTAATGTATCTTGATTCATAGTGTTATCATAGTGCATTATTAAAAGAGGCTTATATTATAGCCGTTTGTGACATTAAAAAAGACATTTACATGAAACAGCAAGTAACCAATACCCTAAATAAGTATCTACATAAAATTTTGAATGCGCGCGTTTATGATGTTGCTGAGGAAAGCCCTTTGCTACATGCCGTTAAACTATCAAAGCGTGTAAAGAATACGGTGCTACTTAAGCGTGAAGACACACAAACTACTTTTGCTTTTAAAGTACGTGGTTCTTACAATAAGTTATACCAGTTAAGCCAACAAGGTGATGTTGATACTGTGATTACGGCGTCGGCAGGTAATCATGCGCAAGGTGTCGCTTTAGGTGCCAGTAAGTTAGGGATGAAAGCAGTGATTGTGATGCCCGTAACCTGGTATTAAAGTGCAGGCGGTTAAAGACTTTGGTGGGCGTACTATATTATATGGTGATACTTATGATGATGCTTATGCACATGCCCAAGCCTTAGCAAAGGAGCATGCTTATGCCTTTGTTCACCCTTATGATGACCCTGATGTTATAGCGGGTCAGGGCACGATAGCCATGGAAATGCTACGCCAACATGATCATATCGATATGATGTTTATTCCCGTTGGTGGGGGCGGTTTAATTGCAGGTATGGCGGCGTACTGCAAAGCGGTGCGCCCTGATATTAAAATTATTGCTGTAGAAGCGGCTGATTCTGCTTGTTTGCACGCCGCGTTACAAGCCAAGCGACGTGTAACCTTACCTTCTGTTGGTATATTTGCTGACGGTGTAGCGGTGAAGCAAATTGGTAAAGAGCCTTATCGTTTATTAAAAGATATTGTGGATGACACGGTGCTGGTAACAACAGATGAAATGTGTGCCGCGATTAAAGATATTTATGATGATACGCGATCTATTGCTGAACCAGCAGGTGCTTTGGCAACAGCTGCAATTAAACAGTATGCTGAAACACATAAATTAGAGGGTAAAACATTAGCAGGCATTATTTGTGGTGCTGAATTTTGATCGTTTACGCCATGTTGCTGAGCGTGCTGAGCTAGGTGAAAATCGTGAAATGATTATGGCGGTTACGATTCCTGAGAAGCCGGGTAGTTTTAAGAAGTTTTGTGCGACTATAGGTAAGCGTAGTGTAACGGAGTTTAATTATCGTTATTCATCGGATAAGGATGCGCAAATTTTTGTGGGTGTGATGTTGAATGCGGCTACTGATGACGAAAAACAGGACTTAGTGCAGCGCCTTGAGGTAAAAAACTTTCCTGTTATAGACTTAAGCCAGAATGAAATGGCAAAAACGCATATTCGTTATATGGTGGGTGGTCGTGCTGATGGTTTAGAGGGTGAAAAAGTGTATAGACTACAGTTTCCTGAACGCCCCGGTGCTTTGATGCAGTTTTTAAACGGTGTGGGTGGCCAGTGGAATATTAGTATGTTTCATTACCGTAACCATGGTGCTGCTTACGGTCGTATATTGTTAGGTATTCAATTAGCCACGAAAGCGGATGTGACTGCGTTTAAAAAGACGGTAGATGATTTGTCATACGAGTGTTGGGATGAGACGGATAACCCCGCATATAACTTGTTTTTGTCGTAAAAGGTAACAAATAAGTAAAAAAAAGCCCGCTATTGCGGGCTTTTTAGTAAGCACTAAAGAATTTTACTTCTTCTTAGCTCTTTTTTTAGCTAC
>JAHDBX010000219.1 GCA_020630145.1 Gammaproteobacteria bacterium
GCGTATTCCGTTTACTGGTGGCAGTGGTGGCATCAGTATTTCCTACTGGTGGCAGTGTATTCCGTTTACTGGTGGCAGTGGTGGCATCAGTGTTTCCTACTGGTGGCAGTGTATTCCGTTTACTGGTGGCAGTGGTGGCACAACGATAACGATAGTAAGCCAAATAAGCCAAAGCCGCTATAATTAAAGCTTCTAAAATAAGAGCTATAAACGAAAGCCGTCCGCCTTGCTTTATTTTGTCTTGATCCAAATTATCCAACTGAATTTTATAATCAGTTTTGATAGTATTTTTTTCATCATATAGCCGTAATTTTTCGCCTCTAAGCGTTTCTATATCGCTTTGATGATGTTTAGTAATAGTATAGCCTGTTTTTTGCAAATAAGCCTCTTGTTTTTCTTGATAATAGCCTATTTGACTATCTATATGATTGATTGAGTTGTCAATGTTCCTTGTTAGACTATCACGCTCAATTATGAGTGCATTTTTTGTCTTAATCTTGGTGAATACATCACTTTGATAAAATAGCCTCTTAGCACCTTCAAAACTTGCTACAACGGAAATAAAGACTAATGAAAATGTGAAAATTGATAACATGATAGTGTGTATTTTATCTTTTTCAATAATAGCTTTAGAGGTCATAGAAAAGAAAATCCTTTTGCCTATCTCTAATATTACATAAGCGCAAAAGCTTATTATCAGAGTGTAATGGAATGAATAACCAAAGTCGTTTAATACATCGCTAATGTAAAGCGCACCCATCAGCGCAGTAATAGCGGCCAATATGACACTAATAATATTGAGATACTTAGCCCCTGCCTTATATTTTTGTTTAAATGATGGTGATTGCATGATTTATGATTGCAAATTTTAAAATGCAGCCATTCAAAATTGAAATTGAATGGCTGCTAAGTGAATCCCATTATATTTAGCCTCCGTACCTTCTTCTATTTGTCTTATTACGGTGTGTTATTTCACCTGTTTTATAGTTATAATATGCAGGTTCTCCAGTTCGACGGTTGCGGTTATATGCTTTTACTTCTTTATCGTTTCTGTAATCGTATATGTCATGGTTATTATTATATGCGTGTCGTTCGGCTCTTAGCCGTTCCGTGTATGATAGCCCGTCCAATGGGTCAGAGTCGGGATTGTAGATAAAGCATCCATAAACAACGATGCTCACTATCAAATAAGCTAATGCCTTTTCTCCGTAGGAGTTTTTAGGACTGCTTTTTTTTCGGGTGCTTGTCTTTCTACTTGTGCTAGCTGTACGTGCCATAATATTGATCTTTTTCGTTGGTAAATTGGTTAAGACTGATAGGCTCATTTTCAATAGGTTTCGTTAGCCAATCGGGTATAGTCCAAACTTCCCCTTGATAGTTTAGTATTACTTCCTTTTTAGCCGTCTGATCTGAAAGGCAAGCTAACATGATTAAGAGCAACATAAACCCAATGCACCCCACTATATAGGTTGCTGAGTGACGCAGTAAGTAATGATTCTTTAAACTACTTGCGTCTCGTTCTGAATTTACTATATAATCGGTTTCGTCTGTTTGTCCTACTTTTATACTTTGTCTTTTGAAATGAAACATAATATTTTTTTAAAGTGTGATAAATTCGCTTAGCCCCTACCCTATTAATTTGGTGTGAGGTAGAAATAAGCGTTTTAACAAGTGTTTTCTACTGGTGGCAGAATATTACCCCCTACAATTTTTTAGTAGGGTAGGGGCCATTTATGGGCCTCTTATGCTTAAATGTTGTATATTTGTCATCATGTTCAATTTTAATACTTTAGTATTAAAGTGTGTGCTGGTGCAATCGTCTATGGTGTGGATGGCTGCACCTTTTTTTATTCTTTTGGTTTTTCCTCTTTAGGCCCAAATGGGTATTCTTGATCGAGTACTATAAAAAATCTTTTTAGCACATTAATAGGTAAAATCACTTCTGCTAGTCTTTCGGCTCCTACTAGGTATCCCCATTGAAGCAGATAAGCTTCCTGCATTTCGGTAATAATATCATAATAGTCCATTCCTGAACATTGAAATTGAACGTTTCTTACTAATTCCTCTAGTGTAGGTTTTTTGGGATTTTCCATTGTGATTATTTTGTATGTAGTTATTACCTAAAAAGCAAAAGCCCCTAAATCGCTTAAAGTTGCTTACACTTCATCCAGCGAATAGGGGCTTGCCTTTTTAACTATAATGTATGTCTATTGAAGTGTAAGCTGAAACAAAGGTAATTCAATATTTATTATGTTTCAAGTATTTATCGTATTAATCGTATATAGTAATTAATATTGTACATACTGTATTAATTGTAATGGCGTATTTAAAGCTATATAATATTTGTTTGGTAGTGCTGATTAATATGCCATATATAGTAGTAACAAAAAATAAAAGCAATATAATTAATATCTTTGCGATATGGGAGTATCATTAATATCTGTATTCAATCACAAAGGTGGTACTGGTAAAAGTTCAACCGTATGTATGTTGTCTTATGCTTTTGAACGTTCTGTTACAGTCGGACTAATAGACTTTGACCCACAACGAACACTAACAAGTTTGACGGAAATAAACGAAACGTTCAAACTACCATTACTGGAGAATGTGTCTAAACCATCTCAAATAGCAAAACTAAGTCAAAGAGTTATTATTGTTGATATGCCACCGTATATCATAGATGGGGCTTTGGATATTCTAAAAGCGTCTAATCTTGTTATTATGCCGTGTAAACCTTCTATTGTTGATGCTGTTGCAACTATTAAGACATACGAATACATACAAGATAACACAGAAGTTAAAGCTGTTTGTCTACTAAATATGGTGCAAAAAAGTACTACTATAACAAATGAAGTAAAGAACGTTCTTAAGGAACAAGGTGTTCCATTATTAAATGCAGCTTTAGGTCAGCGAGTAGTATATGCTAAAGCACTTTCTTATGGAACTAATATTTATAAGGCTGGTAATCGTTTGGCTGTTGCTGAACTGGATCAATTAGCACAAGAAATTTTAACACATCTAATTTAAAATAAATGGCAAAAAAGAAAAATGAGGCAAATAAATTAGACTTTGCAAAAGCAAAGTCTATGACTATTAAATCAACAGAAAAAACTGAGAACAAAAAAGAAGTTTCTAAACCTTCTATATCAAAGGAGGCTAAAGCAGATGAAAAAACTAAACGGGGGGTAAGGCGGCGTATTCCTAAAAACTGGGAAAAGAAAATTATACGTCTTGATCCCGCATTAAAAGAACGTCTTTTAACTGTCGTCTTAACTGCTAAACTCCAAAAAAATGAGGCTTACGACTTACAGGATTCAGTAATTAATAATGCTTTGGCTGAATACTTAACAAAGGTTGAAAAGAAATTAAACATCAAATAATATATTTGATACAGTAAATACTGTTAATATTGTTAATTCTTATTTACTAATAAAAGCCTGTCCAATGAAAAAAGGCAGGGGCTAACATCTATTATTAAGATGTAAAAACTATTATTTCTATTTACTTATTCTGTTAAGTGATATAGTTCTGATTTAAAAGCCTCTTTTTCAAGTTCGGAAAACTCATTAAATGGATCGCTAATTAAATTTTTTAGAACATTGATTCTATGATTTTTTTTATTTGGTGTATTGTGTGTTTTCTGCGAGTCACTGCAAAACCATTTTACAAAATCATCCCATTCCGTTTCCATAGGCTGATAATTTGCTAGTATGTAGCTGTAAAAATTCGGGTTATATCTCATGTAATATAACTCTATGTCATTGGATACTATATCAGATATTTTAGTCATTTTATTTTTAGTTTCTATATTGTATTTTTTGAACTAACATAGCTAAACTTTAAAGTCCTAATAAGGTGACAGCGTTATTTTTGCGGCTATTCGATTGCTCACAATAAGCTAATACGTTAGCATCTGTTTTGTGTCCTGTCTGCTTTCTTATCGCTCCTATTTCTGCTCCTTGATCCGAAGCCAACACGCAAAAGCCCACTCGTAAAGAATGTGCGCTATACTGTGCGCCTAATCGCTTTTTAATAATCTTGTTAATGGCATTGG
>JAHDBX010000220.1 GCA_020630145.1 Gammaproteobacteria bacterium
AATACGCTCAGTTTTACCTGTAAATGAGTTAAGAACCGTATCACCTTTGTTAATAACACCTGAGTAGATACGAATAAAGGTTAATGCACCGAAACGGTCATCCATAATTTTAAATGCTAATGCGCGTAACGGCTCTTCTTCAGAAACGGTCGCTACTTCGCCTGTTTCTTCGCCTTCTTCATCAGTCAAAGGCTGAGGCTTAACTTCTGTCGGAGATGGTAAGTAATCAACAACAGCATCAAGCACTAATTGAACACCTTTGTTTTTGAAAGCCGAACCACAGTAAGTTGGGAAGAACGCTAACTCGTTAGTGCCTTTACGGATACAACGCTTGATGTCTTCCATAGAAGGCTCTTCACCTTCAAGGTAAGCTTCCATTAGGTCGTCGTCTTGCTCAACAGCCGTTTCAATCAACGCTTCGCGGTATTCAGCAGCTTTATCAACCATATCAGCAGGAATATCTTGTACTTCATAGTTTTCTGGCAGACCTGAATCATCCCAAACATAGGCTTTTTGACTAAGTACATCCACAACACCGACGAAATCGTCTTCAGTACCGATAGGCAGAGTCATAACCAATGGATTTGCACCCAATACATCTTTAACTTGCTTAACAACGCGGTAAAAATCAGCACCTAAGCGGTCTAATTTATTAACAAAGATTAGACGAGCAACTTCAGATTCGTTAGCGTAACGCCAGTTAGTTTCTGATTGCGGCTCAACACCACCAGAACCACAGAAAACACCTACACCACCATCAAGTACTTTAAGCGAACGATATACTTCAACTGTGAAGTCAACGTGTCCTGGTGTGTCAATGATGTTCATACGGTGGTCATTCCAGAAACAGGTTGTTGCTGCTGACTGGATAGTAATACCACGCTCTGCTTCCTGCTCCATGAAGTCAGTCGTTGACTCACCATCGTGTACCTCACCGGTCTTATGAATTTTGCCGGTAAGCTTCAAAATACGCTCAGTTGTAGTAGTTTTACCCGCATCCACGTGAGCGAAGATGCCAATATTACGATATTTCTCTAAATTTGCCATGTCTGTGCTTCTATTAAGTACTTGATTAAAAAAGATTGAAATCCTAAAAAACGCTTGCGCTGTCGCACGAATGAATACTCGCCGAGTTTCGCGATGCGAAGGATACACTATCAAGGCAAGTTGAAAAAGGTTTAATACTATATATATGTGAAATATTCAGTGATATTAAAGCGATTTGTTCTAAAATGCCCATTTTCCACTTTTTACAGGCAATTAAGCGATCAATATGAAACATATAGTGCTAGATTTAGGCGGTGTACTTATAGAGTTAGACTGGGAAAGGCGCATCAGTAACTTGCTCGGTGACAACTTTGACAGGCAGGCTGTCTTACAACTTTGGCAGGACTCAAAGGCGACGACCTTATTAGAAAGTGGCAAGATTAGCTTTGACGACTTTGCTAGCCAATTTAAGCAGGAATGCCATATAGATGCATCTATTGACAAGATCAAAGCCGAATTTATGTTATTTGTAAAAGAAGCCTACCCTGGCGTTGATACCTTATTGCGCGGCATCAAAGCCCAAGGTTATGGTTTATCCTTACTATCTAATACTAACCAACCCCATTTTGAACATCTCAGCGCAAATAATGATTTTTTTAACGACTTCGACCAGCTATTTCTGTCTTATAAAATGGGCATGATGAAACCCTCAGCAAGCATATATCAAACGCTTATCGACAAATTGGACTGTCAGGCAGAGGAGATTACTTTTTTTGACGATGGCGAAAAGAATATTGCGGCCGCCCAAGCGCTCGGAATACAGGCTTACCGAGTGGATGGCCCATACGATATTGCCAAACAATTAAACCTGACTATTGATAGTTAATGTCCCTTTTTAACTTTGCACACATAAAACGGTTTATTTACCTGTTAGCATACGTACAAACTCTGGCCAAACATTCCTACGGTTATCTGTATCAACTATATACTTCACATGCTCCTTAGGTAAGGTCGCCTCTGACAATTCAATGCTCCATAAGGGCTTTATTTGATTAGGTATAGCAGAATAACGCATATCCATTACCTGCATAGGTGCATTAGGGTTTTGTGCAATATAGCCCTGCGAAAACCAGCGAAAACGTTCAATATCAACAGCTTGCTGTGAGGACAAGTCTAGCCATGGAAAATGTTGTTGCAAATTATCAAAAGCCGCCAACTTTTCAATACGATTTCCCTCATAAACTTTATTGCCTGTTACTACCCTAACCGCATCAACATAAAAGTAATTTTCATATTCGTAAATGCTCTTCCATAAAATTAAATTACCCAAGCTCGGCTTCACTGTGAGCCCACTTATATTTTCATGCCCACGCGTTTGCGCCACACTTAATGCCACACTTTCAGCACGTTCACGCTGAACCACGCCTAGCAGTGGATAACAAAGTATCCAGAACCATGCAATATAAGCCCACTTCTTACGCTTATAGACAACACCGCAAACAACAAAAGCAATAATAGGTAATGTATACAGCGGATCAATGATGGACATATTATTCCAAGCATAGCGCGTATTATTAAGTGGCCACATCAGCTGCGTGCCATAACTTGTGCAAGTATCAATTAATGCATGTGTTGCATAACCCGCTGTACAGTAAAACCATATTTGTTTAAATGTTAATGAAAACCTTTTGCGCAACAACAAAAACAACAGTGCCGCCGTGAAAAAACCACCCAGAGGAATAAAAAATAAAGAATGGGTAAAATGACGGTGATATTCTAAAAAGAGTAAGGGATCAGCCTTGGAATTAATAAAAGCATCTAAATCTGGCACCATACCTGTGAAAAGTCCTATACAAGTAATAAGTAATATTTGACTATTACGCTGTGCGCCATCATGAACGCTGGGGCTACCAAAGTCTTGATGTTGTTTCTGTTTAAAAGCCACAGCCTGGCTCGCTGCCGCACCTAAAATACCCTGAGTAATTGGATCCATAAACCTATACGCAAATTATTATTGATAATGTCCGAAAATGGCTAGTATAAAAGCCCAATATTATTTATCGTAGCATAATGAGTAACGACGATCTCTACTATAAAGCTATGCTAACGCGCGACTCGCGTTTTGACGGCCTGTTCTTTATTGGTGTCAAAACAACTGGCATCTATTGTAGACCCATTTGTCCTGCACAGCCTCTGCGAAAAAATATTCATTTTTACCCCCATGCACATGCGGCAGAACAAGCAGGCTATAGACCTTGTTTGCGCTGTCGCCCTGAGAGTGCACCACAATCTGCTGCATGGATAGGCACATCAGCTATAGTCAGACGCGCATTAAATAGCATTAACACCAGCAACCCAACAAATTATCAAGAAGATGATTTCGCCAGCCGCTTTGGCCTTAGCGCAAGGCACTTACGTCGTTTATTTCAAGAAGAAATTGGCAAAACACCCAAGCAAGTTATTGATATGCAAAGAATTAACTTCGCTAGGCAACTTATCATAGAAAGCGAAATTAGTTTAACACGTATTGCTTTTTTATCCGGCTTTGGTTCTGTACGTCGCTTTAACGATGCTATAAAAAAACGCTTTACTCGTAGCCCTTCTGAACTACGTAAGAATCGCAGCCGAAAAAAAGGCACATCCAAACAAGTAACTTTACATGTAGCCTACAGGCCACCTTTTCCCTGGCAAGATATTCTACGCCCATTCAAGCTACATGAAATAGAAGGTTTAGAAAATATTAGCGAACAGTGCTACCAAAGAGTCATTAACATTGATGGACAAATAGCACATATCAGCGTAAAAGACATGACCAACAAACATCAATTACAACTGACCGTTAGTGCTAACGATCTCCGTCATTTGTACATAATTGTTAGCAAAGTACGCCTTATGTTTGATACTGACTCGAACCCACTCGTCGTACAAAAAACCATGCGGCAACACAGGCTTACAAAAAAACTATATGAACAATATCCCGGCTTACGCATACCCAGAGCATGGGATGCCTTTGAAGTCGCCATATGCACTATACTCGGTCAACTCGTATCGATTAAACGG
>JAHDBX010000221.1 GCA_020630145.1 Gammaproteobacteria bacterium
CTTTTGAGCCTAAATGAGTATCAGACACCCATATAGTTTTCACATCTCTTTTATATGTACTCATATTCTTTATTAATCAGCTAGTCTAGATTAGTATAAAAGTACTATATGAGATAAATTACATTGTATTGTTAAGTTTTTATTACATTGTAACAATTCAAGAAAATCATAATTTTTTACTCTTTAAAAAATTATATTTAACAAAAATGTCATAAGAACATAAATATATTGTCATAACTAATATAGACAATGAGTACCATGAAAGCGATGAGAAAAACTCGTTATCTACTAACGAAAGCGAGCGACTATGAAATGTTTTTTTGCACATCATTTAATGCAATTTGTAGAAATTCTTATATAAAAGAATTTTTTACTATTATAAGTCGATTAGGTGATGGTATATTTTGGTATATAATAATGTTAGGCATACCAATTATACTTGGTATAGAGTCATTGAATATTTCTTTACATATGCTAACAGCAAGTATTGTTGCCTACTTAGTTTATAAACTAATTAAATCAAATACAAAACGTCCACGACCATTCTCAAAAAATCAGGATATAACCTTAGGTGGACGAGTACTCGACAAATACAGCTTTCCTTCTGGGCATACATTACATGCTGTTAATTTCACCATTATATTACTCTCTTATTTCCCACAACTCGCTTTTGTACTTATTCCCTTTAGTACCTTAGTGGCACTCTCAAGAGTTGCACTAGGTTTACATTACCCTACGGACGTTATATGCGGAACACTTTTAGGTACAGCTATTGCGCTTTTTAGCTGCTCAATTTTCCTTACAGTATAAACAAACAAGGCTACAAAAATTTTAAAAACGCTTCTATACCCTTACCGCCACATAAAAATATTTTAGCGACATGCCCATTACACTTTTAAATATATTATTGAATTCCCCCTATAACTGAAAGCAAAGCTAAATATGTTCATATAAATACAAGTCAATACTGCTTTTATTGTGTTTCTTTAATCACTATGACTAAATAATCATCAATATTAACCATATTACTAGTCGTTTCTAGCCCAACAATCATGTTGTTTGTATTACACTCAGGCTTATAAGATATTGTAAGACAAACGGGGTGGACAGAAGCTATGAATAAGCAAATAATTTGGCTAAGCAATACTATTAAATATGTTTTATCGATAGTAATCTGTAGTAGTGTTGTTAGCATCGCTTTAGCAAAAACGGCTGTAGAAACCCATCATATTCCTGCTCCCTTGCAGCCTTGGGTAGACTGGGCCTTATATGAAGAAACCACAGAATCTTGTCCTTATAGCTACAATAGCAAACAACAACTCTGCACATGGCCAGCTAAATTAAATTTGAACCTATCAAACACAGGCGGCAAATTTACTCAACAATGGCAAATATATGCAAAAGAAACCAATGTACAACTGCCTGGTGACCAGAACCATTGGCCACAAAATGTACGCAGTAATAATAAGTCCATTGTTGTTCGTGATATTAACGGTATACCCCATGTTAACCTAGGTAAAGGACAGCACCTAATAGAGGGCGAGTTCTTATGGTCAGCACTACCTAAATCATTAGGTATGACACCTAAATTAGGCTTGCTTTCTTTGCGTATTAACCAAGAAGTTATTAGCAACCCAAGGTTTAATCAACAAAACACCTTATGGCTATCACAAGACAAGCAAGCAACAAAAGCAGAAGATAACTTGCTCGATGTACAAGTGTTTAGAAAAATAAGTGACAACCACCCCATTCAAATAGAAACTGCTATTAAATTGCGTGTATCTGGCAAACAACGCAATATTGAACTAACACCCGTTTTACTAGAAGGCTTTATACCTTTACGTATTAATAGTAACTTACCCGCTCGCATGGAAGGTGACAAGCTAACCGTACAATTACGCCCCGGCGAATGGCAAGTGAATGTTTTAAGCCGTACAAGCGACAACCTCGCCAACTTTACCTTACCTGCTAGCGAAACACCTTGGCCACAAGAAGAAATTTGGGTCTTTGAAGCAAATAACAGCATGCGCCAAGTAGAGGTTATTGGCGCCAACAGTATTGATCCTAGTCAAACAGGTTTATTAGATAGTTGGAAGTCACTACCCGCATACATAATGAAACCGGAACAAAGCCTTAGTTTAAAAACTATTCGCCGCGGCAAAAATAGTAAGAGTAACGATAAGCTTACACTTAAGCGCGAAATGTGGTTAGACAGTAATGGCAAGGGCTATACCATTAAAGACCAGTTAAAAGGCCGTACTGAATTATCACGTTTAAACGTTATTGATCAGCTTCAACTCGGTAGCGTAGCTATTCATCAACAACCACAGTTAATCACACGTCTAGATAACAATAAAACAGTAGGTGTAGAAATACGCCATCAAAATATTCAGCTACGCGCTGAAAGCCGCTATGAAGATTCGCGCTCTATTATTCCAGTTAGCGGTTGGCAGGCAAATATCAATTCTATTACTACACGTTTACACCTACCTGCGGGTTGGCGCTTATTTTTTGTTAGTGGCGTTGATAACTTGCCTAAAAGCTGGCTACGTCAGTGGAGCTTACTCGACTTATTCTTAGTTTTAGTGATTACCTTTGCATCAGCAAAACTATTTAGCAGGGTCTGGGGTGGTATAGCATTAGCAACCTTAGTATTAACATGGCATGAAATTAATGCACCTAATTATATTTGGTTAGCCTTACTTGCTACTGTTGCCCTAGTAAAATTTATACCCGCAGGCAAGTTCAAAAAAGCCAGTCATTCAGCTTTTATTTCTTTCCAGCTCATACTTGCGTTAATGCTTTTCCCTTATATTGTTGACACGATTCGTTACAGCTTTTTTCCGCAGTTAGAAAGCCGAGCAATATATAACAATACAAACATCACTAATCAAGCTAGAGTTGAAATGGAACAGGATTTAGCAGAAGCCGTATCAGCACCTAATAGAGGTGAAATATTATCTAAAACACTCTCAAAAGCAAGAGAAAGTAGAAAATTAGACTATGGTAATGGCTACCAAAAAAACTTGCAAAGCCTAGACCCTAATAACCAAATTCAAACCGGTCCAGGTTTACCTGTTTGGTCTGGCAATACTAATATCAACTTGCGTTGGTCTGGTCCTATTAAAGCAGACCAAACAAATCGATTAATACTCATTCCACCCTTGCTAACGTCCATTTTACGTTTACTGGGTGTAGCTTTATTATTATTGCTAGCCTCACGCTTTGTGGTGAGCAATTTTCAAAACAAGCCCCCCATTCCCCCTATATATAAGCGCTTACATCGCTTATATGGCTTGCCATCAATGGCCGTTCTTAGCCTGGCAATCGGTTTATTACTATCTGGCTACAGTCAGAACACTGAGGCTAAAACAGCAAAGGTCAAACCATTGGATCAATCACTGAATACATACGAGACCGTGATCATTCCTAGGCAAGATATTCTTGACGAGCTTAAACAACGCTTGAGCTCCACTAAACAAGCCCCTGAATGTTTGCCTTACTGCGCCCAAATAGAAAGCATGAACCTAAGCATTGACAATAATATTATTACGCTTCGTTTACGTGTACACGCTGCTGCAAATACTGCCATACCTTTACCGGGTAGCAGTCAGACATGGTTGCCCAGCACCGTATTGCTAAACGGCAAGCCATCGGCGCAACTGCAACGTGGTGATAAGGGTCACCTATGGGTTCAACTGCCAACAGGTTTACAAACTGTAGTATTAAGAGGTGCAATATCACAAGCTACTAGCCTACCCTTAGCCCTGCCTTTAAAACCGCACTATATTTCTACTAATATTAATCAAGCTGAGTGGACCATTGATGGCATTAACAAAAATGGCCTGGCAAACCAACAGTTGCAATTAACACGTGTATCAAAAAACAGTAATGAAACAACTGATGACTGGCAAGCTAATTTTTTACCCGCCTTTGTTAGAGTTGATCGTTACCTTGAATTAGGCTTGGACTGGAAAGTAATTACAACTGTTGAACGTATATCTAATGCCGATATTCCTATTACTATT